>JBDSNK010000264.1:0-6036 GCA_039915385.1 Dokdonella sp. | reverse complement strand
CCGCTGCTACAGACAGCTGCCCATACCCATGCGCGCACCCAGGATCGAGGCGGCAAGCGAACGATACTTCAAGCCCTCCCCCTCAAGGGCAGGGTTGGGTGGGATTGGTGTAGGAAGCGTCGCGGCTGAAGCCACTCCCACAGACAGTTGCTACCGCAAACCCTTCAAGACCTCTCCAGGAGGTTGCGGCGTTGGTGAAAAAACGCGGCGGTGTGTATCAACGCAAATCTGCAGGCGTATCGAGATCGCGTGCTAGCAACGGCGCAGCAATCGCGATCACATCACGCGAGCGTGTGCGCAGCAGTTCGCGCGCTCCAACGTCCCCGCGCAGATGCGCAATCTCGGCGAACCAGCCGCGCGGCAGCAGGGCGGGCACGCCGAGCACGCCGGCATACGCGCTCGCAACCGCGCGTTCGGGTGCGTCGCGCCATGCGTTGCGCAGCGCAAGCAGGTGCGTTGCGTCGAGCGCAGGCTGGTCGGTCAACGCAACAAGAGCGCCACCACAGCGCTTGTCGAGTTCGCTGATTCCAATGCACAACGATGCCGACATGCCTTCGGCGTGGTTCGCCGCAACAACGCAGCGCAACGGGAGATCGGCAACGACATCGCGCATGCGCGAGGCATCATGGCCGAGCACGACGATCAGCTCGAACGGTACCGATGCGAGCATCGCCCGTGCAACCCGGCGTAGCAGCGGCTCACCCTCGATGTCGATAAATTGCTTGGCGTGGCCGAGTCGCCTCGATGCACCGGCGGCCAGCAGAATCGCGCCATGGCCGATGGCCGCGCACCCCGCATTTGCGTCATCCGCGTGCATGGCGCGTGAACTCGCCCTGCAATTGCGCGACGATTGCGAGCGCAATCGCTTCCGCACCTTCGCCACCCAGCGATAAACCGACTGGCGCGTGCAAGCGCGGGCGCAGCCGATCGCTTGCCTCAGCACCCAACTCGGCGAGCAGGTCGTCGCGACGCGCCGGTGGTCCGAGCAAACCGACGTAGGGCACGTCGCTGACGGCGAGATGGCCGAGGCAGCGTGCGTCGAGATGAACGTTGTGATTCATCACGAGCGCGGCGTCGAAACGGGTCGCCGCGAGCAGTTCCACCAGAAGCTCGGGACCCTCACGGTGCAGGCGATCCACGGCATCGGCTTCAGCGAAACGCAGCCAGCGCTCGCGATGTTCGGCGAGCTCGACGCGCCAGCCCAGCATGCGCGTGAAAGCGAGCAAGGGCCGCGTTTCCGGCCCCGCGCCGAGCAGCAACACGCGCCGCGTAGCTGAGATCGCCAACGTGATGGGCTCGCTGATCTCGTGTGTATCCACGTCGGGCGCGCCGCGCTGGTCGAAGCGATAGCGCTCAATGCCGACGCTCGCCGCGCCGTATCCAGGATGCGCGGACGACAGCGTGAGCATCACGCCAAGGCCACGTGCGTCCGCACCAAGCAGCGCGTCGCGCAGTGGCGATGAGAGCGCCGGCAAAGGCAACAACAGCACGCGCGTGGACCCGCCGCAGCCGGTGCCGGAGCCGAACACGCGATCCTCATCGCCGCTGGTATCGAAGCGCGCTTCAACCGCGATGCCGCGCGCGAGCACTTCGCGTGCATGCGTTTCCAGTTGCGCTTCGAGACAACCGCCGGACAAGGCGCCGACGCGCACGCCGCCGGCATCGAGCAGGATCAGCGCACCGGGTTTGCGGTAGGTCGAGCCGCTGGTGCCAACGACGACAGCAAGCACGCCGATAGCATTGCGCGCAGCGAGTTCGCCCAGGTCCGCGACCAACGCGCGCGGGCCACCCAGCGACGTCATTTCCATTCTCGCAGCAAGTTCAATTTCTGGATGAGCGGCACTCATGCGTGGTGGTCGGCAATCAACCAGGAAACCGCGCCATCGAAAAGCTGTCATCGCGACAGAACAAGCAGAACCCTGCATAGAGCATGCGCGAAGTCCTCGCTTTCATTTGAACATTCCGGAAATGCCGCCGGAGAGCCACGCGCGTCGCACCAACGCACCGCCGAGGCTTTGCAGCTTGAGACCGACCCTGGCCACGCCGTCGTCAGAGAGTTCGCGTGCGATCAAGGTGACCGGTCCGAGACGCACGCGATCGCCAATTTCAATCGTATGTTCGTAGCGCCGGGAGAAGTGCTCGGCAAGTGTGAGTGGTGCATCCTTGGCGCGGATCTGCAGGCCGTAGAAATCGGCCACGTCGGCGAGGCGAACGTCGGCATCGAAACTGAACTCGCCGAACATTTCACGTTCGACTTCACGTGCCTCGTCCGGTGGCACAAACAGCCAGTCGAGGCGATACACGCGACCGGGTGGCGCGAGCAGGTAGGCGTAGTCGCCGACCGCGAGCGCGCCGAGAGACTCGGGCATGAGGATCTCGCCACTGCGCACGATCATCGTCAACTTTGCCCAGCCCGGTGTGGCGGCTCCGTCGAGAATCGCGGCTCCGGGAGCGATTGAATAGCCGACCAGCTCGCGTTCCAGAGTACCGGGTAAATCGAGCTCGACACGTCGTACGGCGCGATCACGATGTGGCAGCGCAATGTCGAGCAGGCGTGCGGCGAGACCCAGTGTCCAGCCCTGCACGAGCAGCGACGCCAGCACGACCACGAACGCGACATTGAAGATGACCGCCGCATGTGGCAGCTGCATCAGCATCGGTATCGACGCTAGAAAGATGCCGACTGCACCGCGCAGGCCGACCCAGGCGATGAAGCCGACTTCGCGTTTGCCGTAGCGGAACGGCGCAAGACACGCAGCGACTGCCAGCGGTCGGCCCAGGAGCATCAGGAATGCGGCAATCCCCAGCGCCGGCCACAGCGTCTTGGCGATCTGGTGCGGCGAGGCGAGCAGACCGAGCACGAGGAACATTACGATCTGGCACAACCAGGTGCCGGCATCGAGCACGGAGAGCAGGTTCGCGAAACCCGGCACGTTGCGGTTGCCGACCACAACACCGGCCACATAGACGGCCAGGAAGGCACTGCCGTGCAGGGAACCGGTGACGCCGAATACGAAGATGGCAGCCGCGGCCATCGCCAGCGCAGCGAGCCCGCCCGACAGCGGCAACCGCCGCAACGCGCCAGCCATCGCGAAACCGCCGAGTGCACCGGCGGCACCACCCACGCCGAACTGCAATGCGAGTTCGAGTGCGAACGCGGACGGCGTGATCCCGGCCGGTGTCGCGAGATATTCTGCGAGCAACGTCGTGAGCAGGACAGCGACGGGATCGTTCGCGCTCGACTCGATTTCAAGCGTGGCGCCGACGCGTGCGCGCAACTGCAAGCCGCCGGCGCGCAGCAGGAAAAATACCGCCGCCGCATCGGTCGAGGCGAGTACCGCGCCGAGCAGCACCGCCTCAATCGTTTCGAGTCCGAGCAACCACTGCGCGGCGAAACCGGTCAGTACCGCGGTGATCACGACGCCGATGGTTGCCAGCAGCATCGTCGGCGCAAGTACCCCGCGGAAACTTTCGCGCCTAGTGCGCAGGCCACCATCGAACAGGATGATCGCGAGCGCGAACGAGCCGATGCCGTAGGTCAACGTGTAGTTGTCGAAGCGGATGCCGCCCGGGCCATCGACGCCGGCGAGCATGCCGAGTACGAGGAACACGAGCAGCAGGGGCGCACCGAAGCGGCGCGCGACGAGGCTGGAACCGATACCGGCGAGCACCAGCGCGGCAGCGGCTCCGAGCAGCCAGTAGGTGTTGTGGATTGCATTCATTGGGCGCTCCGGCCCTGATCATAGCCGGAGGCGGTCACGTTGCGGGCGTTGTGCGCGAAACCGGAAAAAGGGCGCGCGAAACCGTTTCGCAGCAGTCGGCTTCAGGAATCGGAAGCCATCCGCGAACGCCCGCTTAGGAAAGGCGAGTGAGCCCCGCGCCTCGTCCGCCTTGCTTCGTCTTCAGCGATAATTGCCGGTCACGATGGATCGAAGCGCCGGTACTGGATCGCTTCCGCCAGGTGCGTGGCGTCGATGTTCGGACTCGCCGCGAGATCGGCGATCGTGCGCGCGACGCGCAACACGCGGTGATAGGCACGCGCGGACAAGCCAAGGCGTTCGACCGCGCGATCGAGCAGCGCATGCAGTCGCGCATCAAGCGCACAGTCGCGCTCGACTTCGCGGTTACCCAGCGCGGCGTTGGTCTTGCCGGCGCGTTGGAGCTGGCGCGCGCGCGCAGCCGCTACGCGCACTGCAACGACCGCGCTGCATTCACCGGCGGCGCTTTCGCGGAGATCCGCATGTGGTACGCGCGGCATTTCCAGCTTCAGGTCGATTCGATCCAGCAAGGGACCTGACAAGCGCGAGCGGTAGCGCGCGATCGTGTCCGGCGTGCAGCGGCAGCGCCCCGATGGGTCGCCGGCATAGCCACACGGACACGGATTCATCGTCGCGACGAGCTGGAAACGCGCAGGAAATTCCGCCTGGCGTGCCGCGCGCGAAATGGCGATGCGACCTGATTCGAGCGGCTCGCGCAAAACTTCGAGGACGTGGCGATCGAACTCGACGATTTCATCGAGGAACAGCACGCCATGGTGCGCGAGCGAGATTTCACCGGGGCGCGGTACCGAGCCACCGCCGACCAGCGCGACCGCGGATGCCGTGTGATGCGGCGCGCGAAATGCGCGCGTCTTCCACAATGCAACATCGCTGTCCTGGCCGGCAATCGAACGCACCGCCGCAAGTTCAAGCGCTTCGCCTTCCTCGAGTGGCGGCAAGATGCCGGGCAATCGGCTCGCCAGCATCGTCTTGCCGGTGCCGGGCGGACCCACAAGCAGCAGGCTATGCGTTCCGGCCGCGGCGATTTCGAGCGCGCGTCGCGCCTGTTGCTGGCCGCGTACTTCTGCCAGATCGGGCAGGGACGAGGACGTTGCGATGGAGGGTGCGCCGGCGACAGCAACAGGCAGTTCAATGCGGCCGGCCAGATACGCGCAGACCTCAAGCAGGGAACCGGCGACACGGACATCTGCACCGCTGACCAGCGCCGCTTCAGCGCCGTTCTCGCGTGGCACGACGACGCGTCGACCGAGCCGTGTAGCGTGCAGCACCGCAGGCAACACGCCACGCACGGCGCGCAGCTCACCCGACAACGCCAGTTCGCCGATGAATTCGCACTCCGCCAAGCCCTCGCGCGGCACGCTGCCGTTCGCAGCGAGGATGCCGAGCGCGATTGGCAAATCAAATCGGCCGCCGTCCTTGGGCAAATCGGCTGGCGCCAGATTCACTGTGACTTTTCGCTGCGGATAGTCGAGCTGGGCATTCAGGATCGCAGCGCGAACGCGGTCGCGCGCTTCCTTCACGGCGGTTTCGGGCAGACCAACGATCGAGGTGCCGGGCAGGCCGCCGGACAAATGTACTTCGCACGAAACCAGCGGCGCGTCGATGCCATCCTGTGCGCGGCTATAGACGACAGCAAGGCTCACGCCGCCTTCCAAAAAGAGCCTGCCATCCGCGCCGTGGGGTGTACTGCGCTGGACGGCAGGCGCCCCGGGAAACTCTTTCGTCCCTGCTGGCGCATGATTCGCGAACTCCGTTCCGCAGGCGCAACAACCCGACGTCAGCGGCGCGACGCGGTGTCCTCAAACGTGGAACTACGGTCCGCAGCTAGTGTTTCGGTTGGGAGTCGCCGGCGCCGACGAAGCGTTCGAGCGCGAGTACCTGCTGTTCCAGCTGCTCGATCTTCTCGCGCGTACGCAGCAACACGCAGCGCTGCACATCGAATTCCTCGCGCGTCACCAGATCCAGGTTGCGCAGACCCGATTGCAATGCGCTGCGGAAGGTCGAAGTCAGATCCTCGCGCGCCTGCGCGAGGCCTGGCGGAACCAGCGCGGCGAGTCGCTGCGCAAGTTCATCGATGGACTGGACATTGATCATCGCTCACCCCGGTTTGTTGCCTGATCGGACAATTCTCGCGCGAATCGGTTCGCACGGGAATCGGTTGTGTCGTACAGCCTGTGCCGGCCATTGCGACTTTGCGGCCAGCACCTGATCGCTGGCATGTTCACCACGAAAACCTTCCTTGCGGTCGGTCCGTGGC
>JBDSNK010000248.1:0-8087 GCA_039915385.1 Dokdonella sp. | reverse complement strand
ACGGCGCGGCCGATGGCGCGCGCAACGCCGATCGTCAGGTTCTGGCCGACCACGCCGCGAATGTCGTACATGCGAAAAATGCTCGGATCGACACTGACGACTTCTTCGCTCGCACGTTTTTTCGGAGGCGCAACTGCAGCAGCAGCGTTTGCGAGTGCTGGCGCTCTCGCCTCAGGCTTCTGTTTGATTGCTTCGGCCAGGGTGACTTCCGGCCCGTCTTTTTTCGAGGGCCGGCGCAGTGTGGCAAGCGCCCTTGCCGAGCCCACTTTGCGCAACCAAAGCGCGACGACGCCACCCAGCAGGCATATCAGCGACATCAAAGCGACCAGACCCAGACTGCGCGGGGTGACGATGAAGTAGTCGGGTTCAGCCTTGCCGATGCGCAGGCGCGATCCCGGGATCGGCTCCCCCAAATCACCGACCGAGTTACCAC
The DNA here is from genome assembly GCA_039915385.1 of Dokdonella sp. Lineage (GTDB taxonomy): Bacteria > Pseudomonadota > Gammaproteobacteria > Xanthomonadales > Rhodanobacteraceae > Dokdonella_A. The sequence continues at coordinate 7,654 of JBDSNK010000248.1, read as the reverse complement.
TGCTCGTGCCCGCGGATGCGATCAGCTGATCACCGCGACCATCGCCTTGGCGCAAATCCAGATGCGCATCATTTATCCAGGTCCGGTAGAACGTCTGGAGGAAGGGGGCGAACGGCAATTCGATCACCGCAAACGCGACCACCTTGCCGTCGACACGGGCGGGCAATGCGAGCATGAGTTGCTGGCCCGCTCCAGGTTCAATCCGCATCTCGGCCGGCGGATGCTCCGGATGCACCTTGGCCTGCATTAGCGCAGCGGCTTTGGCGTAGCCGATCAGCTTGATGTCGCCCGACAGTACTTCGTCGAGATCCGGGCTGAAAAACGTCGCGTCGGTTGCGCCGGGCAGCATTTGCTTCAGCGCAACCGCAGCGGCCTCTCGGGCGGATGCTCCGTCCTCTCGCAAAGCCTGCTGCACGCCAGCATCGTCCAGCGCCGCCTGTGCGGCGCGTTGGCTCAGTTCAATCTGGCTGGCGAGCGCAGCAATGATCGTGGCGCGTGCACTCTCAGCCTCCTCGATACCATGCTGAGTGCGCCACACGAGCATGGCTTGCCAGGCCAGAAATACACCGAGCAGGAACAGCAGCGTGCCCAGCGCAAGCGGGACCAGCACGCGCAGGCTGGGCGCAAAACGCTCAAACAGTGCCTTCAATGGCGCCGTCAGCCGCGCTTTCGATTGCTTGCTGCCGGCTTCGGCCATGTTTGCCTCATCGTCTCGTTGACTGTTGCGGTCCAGCGAACGTTGCGTCTGGCATCCGCGCTACGTGCGTGTGTGTTTGCCCGGCTTGCCGCCGAACCAATCCCTGCTTGATTCTGCGCCGATACGCGGGCTGGCGTTCAGCTGCGCAGCCACTTCGGCTCCTGCTTCAGTGCCGACCCGAACTTCCGAAACCGCCCAAACCGCGTGAGCTCGGTGAAAAATCCTCGACCACTTCAAACATCGCACGCACGATCGGCAGAATCACGAGCTGCGCGATTCGCTCCCCCGGCGTGATGGTAAAGCTCGCGTCGGAGCGGTTCCAGCACGAAATCATCAGTGGCCCCTGATAGTCCGCGTCGATCAGGCCGACAGGGTTGCCGAGCACGATGCCGTGCTTGTGGCCCAGGCCCGACCGCGGCAGCACGATCGCGCACAGGTTCGGATCATCGATATGGATCGCAATGCCGCTCGGGATCAACGCGCTGGCCCCGGATTCGAGCGTCAGCGGCTGGTCGAGCATTGCGCGGAGGTCGACGCCGGCCGATGCTGCCGTCGCCGCAGCCGGCAGCGGGAATTCGCTGCCCAAGCGCGCATCCAGCACCTTCATCGCGATCTTCGTCATGCGCGCCCGCTAGTGCGCAGCGCGCGCAGTTGCGCGATGCGCGCGACCAGCAGGCGCGCAAGCTCGCGCTTGTCCGCCTGCGCCAACTCTTCACGGCCGTCCGGCCAGAGCAGCAGCAACGCGTTGTCCTCGCGCTCGAACCCGCAATCGGAGCCGACCTTGTTTGCCGCGATCAAATCGACGCGCTTGCGGTCGAGCTTTGCGCGTGCATATTCCTCCACCCGCTCGGTCTCGGCCGCAAATCCAACCACGAATGGGCGTTCGGGCAGAGCCGCGACTTCCGCCAGGATGTCCGGATTCTGCACCAGCGAGAGCTCCAGCGTACTTTCTCCGGCTTTCTTCAGTTTCTGCGTAGCGACGCTCTGCGGGCGGAAATCGCCCACCGCGGCGGCGGCAACGAACACATCGCTTTGTGCGACGCGCGCCAACACCGCTTCGCGCATCTCACGCGCGCTGCGCACGTCAATACGGGTCACACCCGCTGGTGTTGCCAACGCAACAGGACCGGCGATCAGTGTGACCGCAGCGCCTGCGCACACAGCCGCCTCGGCCACGGCAAAACCCATGCGACCCGAACTGCGGTTGCCGATGAAACGGACCGGATCGATGTCTTCGTACGTTGGGCCGGCGCTGATGAGAAAGTTCAAACCGGCCAGTTCACGCGGCCCGCGTGCGGTCGCGAGTTCGGCGACGATTTCGCTGGCTTCGAGCAGACGGCCGGCGCCGAAATCGCCACACGCCTGGTCGCCGGAGGCGGGGCCGAACACGCGCACGTCGCGGTCGCGCAAGGCGTTTATGTTCGCCTGGGTCGCTGCGTGCGCCCACATTTGCTGGTTCATCGCTGGCGCGATGGACACTGGCGACGCGGTGGCGAGGCACAGCGTGGTCAAGAGATCGTCCGCTTGCCCGTGTGCCAGCCGTGCAATCAGGTCGGCAGATGCCGGCGCGACCACGACCTCGTCGGCCCAGCGCGCAAGCTCGATATGACCCATTGCGGCTTCCGCGGATTCGTCCCACAGGCTGGTACGCACGGGATTGCCGGACAAGGCCTGGAAAGTCAGCGCAGTCACGAAACGTGCGGCATTCTCGGTCAGCACAACGCGGACCTCGGCGCCCGCATCGCGCAGGCGCCGCACAAGCTCGGCGGCCTTGTAGGCCGCGATGCCTCCGGAAACGCCCAGCAGCACATTCACGCCGGCCAATTGGGGCGCCGCTTTGCCGAATCGCTCCGGCACATGGGTGGATCGTCGCGTCATGCGCGCGACCGCAGGCTATGAAATGAGGCCGAACCGTTCATGTAAGAGACCGCTGACAGGACGGAGAACCGCTAGCTTACTGAAAATCGCGCCGCGCGCCGCTCGGGCGGCCGTCGGTAGATGGCTAGAGTGAGACCATGCACCCACATTTGGACTCCTCCCCCTTCCGCCAGATAGTCGCCGGGATCCGTCAACCGGCGGCGGCGTTTGGTCTGAGGGGTTGGTCATACCGCGCCGGCCACGGACCAATGAAGGCATGAGCATCCGCGACTGGCCCGACGGTGAACGTCCCCGCGAAAAGCTGCTTGCCCGCGGCGCGCAGGCACTTTCGGATGCCGAGTTGCTTGCTGTATTCCTCGGCTCCGGCCGACGTGGCCAGAGTGCCGTCGATCTCGGCCGCAGCCTGCTGGTTGACGCTGGCAGCCTGAAAGCCTTGCTCGACACCCCGCACGAGAAGCCCAGCGTTGGCACCGTGGCCTGGTGCCGACTCCTTGGCGCGCTGGAGCTGGGACGACGCTATCTCGACGCGGAACTGCGCAGCGGTGAAACCTTGTCCGACCCGGCAGCGAGCGGGCGCTATCTCAAATCGCGACTCGCCGGCTATCCGTACGAAGTGTTCGGCTGCCTGTTCCTCGACAACCGCCACCGCGTGATCGCGTTCGAGGAACTGTTTCGCGGCACAATCGATGGTGCCAGCGTCCACCCACGTGAGGTCGTGCGGCGCTGTCTTGTACACAACGCCGCCGCGGTGATCCTCGCCCACAACCACCCCTCCGGTGTCGCCGAGCCGAGCGCGGCGGACCGCGCAATCACCTTGCGCTTGCGCGAAGCACTGGAACTCGTCGATGTTCGGTTGCTCGATCATTTCGTGATCGGCGACGGCAAGCCCACCTCGCTTGCCCAGCGCGGCTGGATCTGAGCGCATTGAGTCCGAGGCACTGCAATTGTCGACAATGTGACATCCGTTGCCGCAGCAGCACGCCTATACTCAGGGTCAGGTCAGGGACGAGATGTTCGAGCCGTGATACTCGGTTTCCACCATGCATGCCCAGAGGACGAGACGGAGCGGCGCCTGCCGGACGTCGCGTCGGGGCGCAGCCTGCTCGGCGCGCGTGCTGCACCATTGGAAGCGCTGCTCACGCGACGTCGCGACGAATGGCGGGCGCTCATCGGCAGTACCGAAGACGAAACGCTTTTCGCGCGTACCGAGGAAGCCGTCCGTCTTGCCTATGCCCGGCTCGCGCTGCGCCACGGACACCTGGGGGGCGACTTCCACGCCTATCACAATGAAGGCCACATCCTCGAAATCTGCGGCGGGCGCATCGACCGTCTGATCGAAGTGAACGGCCTGCGCGCTTTTTCACTCCGTGATGGCTGCGCACTGATGTTGTTCGGCGCAGGCCACGATTTGCGCCAGCGCGAAGCGCAGCAACTGATCGCCGGCGTAGGCGCAAACGAACGTGCAAGCATCGACGAGACGCGCCGAATTCTTGATATCTGCGGCTTCTCGAAAGACCGCGACGCAGGCATCTTGGCGGCGCTCGAATTGATGATTGCCGGCAGCACGTTCGACGCGCGGCCAGCACCCGGCGGGCATCTCTACAACGCGGCCGATCTGGTGCAGAGCGGCGGCGCGCTGGCGGCGAAACTGGATCAGGTCCTCGACGCCCGCCGCCCGGATTGGCGCACCGATGCGGAGATCGTGCACGCGCAATGGTTGGCGCTGATCGCCGCAGACCTCGATACCGCAAACGTCGCCGAACCGTTCCGCCAGTTTGCGACGACCGCAGAAAACCTCTGCCGTGAACGCGAAATGCTCAGCGGCCGCTCGCTCGACGCCGGCGAGAGCGCGCTGCCGGTACTGGGCTTCCTGACCGACGGCCAGGACCACTTCTTCTTCGATTTGCACCGCTTCCACTCGGAAGCCGGCCGCACGGCATTCGAACGCGGCAAGCAGGCGAACGCGCCGAAACTAAAGGCTTTGTGCATGGGCGTGCGCGCACGCATCGCGATCCATGGCGCACCGGCCAACGGCGACCAGATCATTGCGGCCTATCGGGAAACCCTGGCTGACCTGCTCGGTTGAGTCGAGCCGAGATTGGCGCGTCCCTGCATCCAAGGCAACGTGCGCATCCAGCACGCCACCAACGCCAGACCTGTTGCACTCCGCTGCCGTGCGGAGCAGCGGCCACGGCGATAGCAGGCCTTCAACGTAACGATTCCTCACGATCGTTACGTGACGGCCGGGCGCAGCGGCGTTCCGGGCAGCCCGATCATTGCTCGCTGATTTCGGGAACGGCGCGCAGACCGCTACAATGCGCGGCTATCCCTGCGATTTGAACCGGTGAAAGACCAACTGCACGACCTCGTTCTCGAAGCGATTGCCGCACTTGGCGCGGATGGCACATTGCCGACCAGCGCCCAGCCTGCTTTCGTCGTCGAGCGCACCAAAAACCGCGAGCACGGCGATTTTGCAACCAACGTCGCCTTGCTGCTGGCCAAAGCGGCTGCCAAAAAGCCGCGCGACCTCGCCAGCGCGCTGGTCGCCGCGTTGCCTGCACGCGAAGGAGTCATCAAGGTCGAGATCGCGGGCCCCGGTTTCATCAACTTCTTTCTCAGCGCCGCCGCGTATCAGGGCGAAGTGCGCGAAGCGCTCGAACGTGGCGCTAATTTCGGACGTGGCAACGCCGGTGCAGGCCGCACCGCTGGGGTCGAATTCGTCTCGGCGAATCCGACCGGGCCGTTGCATGTCGGCCACGGCCGCGCTGCCGCGATCGGCGACTGCATCGCGCGCTTGCTTGATGCGAATGGCTGGAACGTCGTGCGCGAGTTCTACTACAACGACGCCGGCGCGCAGATCAACAACCTCGCACTGTCCGTGCAGGCACGTGCGCGCGGCGTCGAGCCGGACGCGCCGACCTGGCCTGCCGATGGCTACCGCGGCGACTACATCAAGGACGTCGCGCGCGCCTATCTCGACGGCGAATCCGTGCATGCCGATGGCGTCGATATCACGGGTTCCGGCGACGGTGACGATCTCGATGCGATTCGCCGTTTCGCGGTCGCGTACCTGCGGCGTGAACAGGATCTCGACCTGCGCGCATTTGGCGTCGCGTTCGATACGTATTTCCTCGAGTCCTCGTTGTACGCGGACGGCAAGGTCGAGGAGACGGTGAAGGAGCTGGTCGCGCATGGCCATGCTTACGAGGAAGGCGGCGCGTTGTGGCTGCGCACGACCGACTTCGGCGACGACAAGGACCGCGTCATGCGCAAGTCCGACGGGTCGTTCACGTATTTCCTGCCGGATGTCGCCTATCACCGCAGCAAGTGGCAGCGGGGCTACGAGCGCGCGATCACTGAACTCGGCTCCGATCACCACGGTTCGCTCGCGCGCGTGAAAGCCGGCCTGCAGGCGCTGGATGCCGGTATTCCGGTCGGATATCCCGAATACGTGCTGCACCAGATGGTCACCGTCATGCGTGGTGGCGAGGAAGTGAAGCTTTCCAAACGCGCCGGCAGTTACGTGACGCTACGCGACCTCATCGATGAAGTCGGCCGCGACGCGACCCGCTATTTCCTGATTGCGCGCAAATCCGATTCGCAGCTGATCTTCGATATCGATCTCGCACGCGCGCAGACCAACGACAACCCGGTCTACTACATCCAGTACGCGCATGCGCGCGTCGCCAGCGTCATGCGGCAAATGGTCGAACGCAGCCTGGTCTGGAATCGTGACAACGGTCTCGCCAATCTCGCACGGCTCGACAGCGAGCACGAGCAGGCGCTGATGATCGAGTTGTCGCGCTACGCTGAAGTCGTCGAGGCCGCCGGTGCGAATCTGGAACCCCATCTGATCACGACGTATCTGCGCGAACTGGCCGGTACGTTCCACGCCTACTACAACACGCATCAATTCATTGTCGACGACGCCGACCTGCGCGACGCGCGACTCACCTTGGCATCCGCCGTGCGCCAAGTCCTGGCGAACGGACTCGACCTGTTGGGCGTATCCGCGCCGGAGAGCATGTAATGGCAACAAAGAAAAGCGGGCGCCAGGCGACCCGCGGTGACAATGGCGCGCAGAAACCTGCATGGCTGTGGGTGTTTGTCGGCATTCTGCTGGGCGTCGGCCTGATGATGCTGGTGCTGATGAAGGACTGGATGCCGCTGTTGCGCAAGAAAGACCTGCCGCAGCCAAACCCGCAGGCGACTGCACCGCGCGAGAGCGAAACGCCGGTTGCGGAAGCGAAGCCGCCGAAAAAGAACTACGACTTCTACCAGGTGCTGCCGGAAGCCGAGGTCGTGATCCCCGATGCAGAACTCTCGGCCAAAGCCAAGGCGGAGCAGCAGGCGCGCGTGAATCCGGCCACTTCGGCAACCAGCACGTCTTCCACATCGCCGGCGATTGCGACGGGTCGCTACGTGCTGCAGACCGGCTCCTATCCAGAACCGAAAGCGGCCGATGAAGCCAAGGCAAAACTCGCGCTGGCCGGCTTCGTCGCGCAGGTGCAGCCGGTCACCATCAATGGCAAGACCTGGCATCGCGTACGCGTGGGTCCGTATGCGAGCGCCAGCGAACTCGAAGCCGCCAAACGCTCGCTCACCGAAAGCGGCATCAGCGCGATCGCGCTAAAGGAAACCCCGGCTCAGTGACGCACATCCCGCTACGGCGCGGGCGCATTCTGATCATTCGAAGCCATTGGCGAAAATGCTGTCGGCTGAACTGAAGCGATAGACCGGTCCGTTGCCGTCGGCAACATACAGGTTGCCTTGCGCGTCTTCGCCAAAACTATACGTGCTCATGCCCGGTGTGCCGGCCAGCGTTTCATACGTCCACGCGGAGACTGCTGCGCCCGCGTTCGCGACGACGTAGATTTCGCCACTGCAGGCGTCACTGAAGATGTATTGCCCACGCAGCGGTGTGATGGGACCGCGATAGACATAGCCTCCCGTCACCGCGCATCCGATTGAGTGCGAGTAGTCCAGTTTCGGCTTGATGCTGGCAGCCGGACCTGTGCAGCCGAGGCCGCCGCCTGGATACGCGTGCAGGCCTTCGCACTGGTTCCACTGGAAATTCTG
>JBDSNK010000171.1:0-5973 GCA_039915385.1 Dokdonella sp. | reverse complement strand
ATCACGCCCGGCGAATGCAAGATCGGCATCATGCCCGGCCACATCCACAAGCCCGGCAAGGTCGGCATCGTGTCGCGCTCCGGCACGCTGACCTACGAAGCGGTGTTCCAGACCACGCAGGCCGGCCTCGGCCAGAGCACCTGCGTCGGCATCGGTGGCGATCCGGTGCACGGCATGGGCTTCATTGACGTAATTTCACGCTTCGAAAAGGATCCGCAGACTGAAGGCATCATCATGGTCGGCGAAATCGGCGGATCGAAAGAGGAAGAGGCGGCCGAGTACATCAAGAAGAACGTGAAGAAGCCGGTGGTGGCCTACATTGCCGGCGTGACGGCACCGCCGGGCAAGCGCATGGGTCATGCAGGCGCGGTGATTTCGGGAGGCAAGGGCACGGCGCAGGACAAGTTTGCGGCACTCGATGCCGCTGGCGTCAAGACCGTGCAGTCACCGGCCGACCTTGGTGCGGCGATCAAGGCCGCGCTCGAAGACTATCCGGACTCGCTGCTGATTGGCCCGAACTGCCCGGGCGTCATCACGCCCGGCGAATGCAAGATCGGCATCATGCCCGGCCACATCCACAAGCCCGGCAAGGTCGGCATCGTGTCGCGGTCCGGCACTTTGACCTATGAAGCGGTATTCCAGACGACCAACGTCGGCCTCGGTCAGTCGACCTGTATCGGCATCGGCGGCGACCCGATCAACGGTCTGAGCTTCATCGATTGCCTTAGGCTGTTCCAGGACGATCCGCAGACCGAAGGCATCATCATGGTCGGCGAGATCGGCGGCAGCGCCGAGGAGGATGCGGCTGAATTCATTGCCGAATACGTGAAGAAGCCGGTCGTCGCGTTCATTGCCGGTGCGTCGGCTCCGGCCGGCAAACGCATGGGCCATGCCGGTGCGATCATCTCCGGCGGCAAGGGAACCGCGGCGGCAAAGTTCGCCGCGTTGGAGAACGCGGGCGTGACCACCGTCAAATCGCCGGCCGATCTCGGCAAGACGCTCGCTGCCATGATGTAAGGCACGCCACCTGCCTTCGGCCGTGATGTCGACCGTCGTTTGCGGTGCATCGCGGTTGAGGGGCGGCCCCACGGTGCCGGGCTCGCGACGCCGCTTTCGCTCCGGGTTCCCGTGGAAATGTCGCAGGCGGCCGCGAAACAGCGTTCAAGGCGTGTAGGATGACTCGCGGCGTCGTGAGCTGACCGGGGAGGGGGCATGCGTCGTTCCATAATGTTGCTGTTGGCAGCCTCTGTCGCTGCCTTGTTGCCGCTCCAGCCATCGGCACAGACGTCGAACGGAGCGACGCAGGACGGCGTTCCGTCGGTCACCGATCCGTCGATCCCGTTGAGCTACGTCGGCAACGACGGCAGCGTCTCGCTTGGTATCAACAGCGAGGGCAAGACCGAAGGCCAGTTGCTCGGCGTATTCGCGCGCAACAACGAGCGCGCCCTGGTCGGCCAGCTCTGGTGGGATCGCAACGGTGCAGGCGGCGTGCAGTCGGACTTCAACTGGCTGTGGGGCATGACGGCGCTGGAAGCACGCGAGCGTCCCGATGACGTCACCGTGGCGCGACTTTCGTTCGCGATTGACCAGAATGCGGAGCATGACCGCAAGGCGACCTTTGGCTTCGGCATCGAGCGTCGCGACTACTCGCTTGAGGGATACCTAGCGCGTGGAATCAGCTCGGCGCGCGCGGCCGGCAGTTCGCTGCACAGCGACGCCGCTACCGTCAACGGCAGCGACACGATCGGCAGCTATGCCCAGGTCGAGACGACCGCGATAGAAACGCTGTTCGCGAGCAAGCCCTACGGCACCGAGGTTGGACTCCAGCTCAGTCATGTGTTTGAGCCGTGGGCGATGCGCGTGCACGGTGGCGCGAGCCTGCAGGACGGCGACGGCGCGCGAGCAAACACGTTTTCCCTCGGCCTCGATACGCCGCTGGGAAAACGCGGCTGGGGCATGTCCGCACTCGGCGAACATGTCAGCCGTCACGGCGGCCTGGATACGCAAAGTGACGATCGCGTGTCCGTCTATTTGCGCTACGAATTTGGCGGACACGGTTCGTTCGTGCCGACCAGCCAGCTCGACGATCCGGCGTGGGTTTCGCGCTCGCTGGCTCGCCCATCCAGTGCGCACCCACGCATCGTCGAGTCGCACCGCGTCACGCGTTCAAAGACGGTGTCGGTAATCCACGGTCCGAAGCAGTACACGAATCGTTTTCCGTTGCTGCACGACGACAACGCAAGCGCGGCCAACGGACAGCCAGTGACGCTCGATGTACTTGCCAACGACAGCGATCCTGATGGCGATCCTCTGGTTCTGTCCGCGGTGACCGCGCCCGCCCATGGAACCGCAGTGATATCCGGCGCGCGCATTGTCTACACGCCGTCGAATGGTTTTGCGGGGGCGGACAGTTTCCACTACACAGTCAGCGATGGGCGTGGCGGGACGGCCACTGCAACGGTCACGATGGCGGTTGCGGCAGCGCAGGTGAACCAGCTGCCGCTTGCGCGCAACGACAACGCGACCGCTGCATTCGGGAAATCCACGACGGTCGACGTGCTTGCAAACGACAGCGATCCGGATGGCGATTCGCTCGCGCTCGTCAGCGTCGACGCGCCGTTGCATGGCACGGCGGTGGTATCAGGACGCAACGTGATCTACACGCCGACGCTTGGTTTCAGTGGCGCCGATCGCGTCACGTACACGATCAGCGATGGCCGCGGCGGTACGGCGATCGCCGTCATCGTGATCACGGTCGCGATGCGACCCAACCGAGCGCCGGTTGCGCGCGCGGACACAGCTACCGCGGTGTTCGGGCAGCTCACCACGATCGATGTGCTGGCGAACGACTACGATATCGATGGCGATCCGCTCAGCGTGATCGCCGTGACCTCGGCGGCGCACGGCACCGTCACGATTTCCGGGTCGTCGTTGCTCTACGCGCCAGGAGCGGGTTTCGTCGGCACCGACAATTTCCGCTACACGATCACCGATGGCAACGGCGGCAGCGCCAGCGCGGTCGTCACGATCAACGTGGCCCCGTTGCCGAACCGACCACCCGTCGCGGTTGCCGATGCGGCGACGACGGCGTTTGCGCAACCGGTCACGATAAGTGTACTTGCCAACGACAGCGATCCGGACGGCGACGCGCTGAGCATCGTCAGCGTCACGGCGCCGTTGATGGGCACGGCGGTCATTTCGGGCAACACGGTGACCTACACGCCTGGCGCGGCCGGAGCGCTAGGCACCGATCAATTCACATACACGATCAGCGATGGTCGTGGCGGCACGGCGACGGCGAATGTAACGGTGACCATAAGCACCCTGGCGAACCAACCGCCGCAAGCCGTGGATGACACGGCCAACGCCGCCTTCGGCCAGCCGGTGACGGTCGCGGTGCTCGGCAACGACAGCGATCCTGATGGCGATACGTTGAGCATCATCGGCGTCACCGCGCCGACCAGCGGCACTGTGGTCATCTCCGGCAACGTCGTGGTCTACACACCGGCCGCCGGGTTCAGCGGAATCGATCGCTTCGCCTACACCATCAGCGATGGCCGCGGCGGTACCGCCAGCGCCTTCGTGACCGTGGTGGTTGCAGCGGTACCGAACCAGCCGCCAACGGCAGTGAACGATGCAGTGCTAACGCCAGCGAACACGCCCGTCACGATCAATGTGCTCGCCAACGACACTGATCCGGACGGCGATCCGCTCAGCATCATCGGCGTGACCCAGCCCGCGAACGGCACGGCGGTCGTCACACCCAACGGCATCACGTATACGCCGAACGCCGGCTTTCTCGGCTTCGATCAGTTCACCTACACGATCAGCGACGGGCGCGGCGGGATCGCCACGGCTGCCGCTGCGGTGTTCGTCAACGGCTAGCGCGGATGCTTTCCGGGACGACGCAGGTGGACCGGATCGGTCTGTCTGCGCCGTGGCGCGCTAGCGAAGTCGTGCAACCCAAGCATTGGCTGCGGCGCGAACCATCGCGTCAACGGCAGTCCGCTACAATCGTGGGCCGCCATGTCCGGGTGTTGCGGATTCGCGTGAATTTCTGCTGGAAAACGCGCAGATCTGCCCGCATCGAATGGCCAATACGTGCACAGCTGACATCATGTCCAAGCTCAAGATTGCCCTTGCACAGTTCGATTTCCCGGTTGGTGCAGTCGCGCGCAACGCCGAGCGCATCGCCGCACTGATCGTCGAAGCGCGCGATGTGCATCGTGCCGATGTGGTGCTGTTTCCCGAGCTCGCGCTCAGCGGCTACCCGCCGGAAGACCTGCTGATGCGGCCGAGTTTCCTCGCCGAATGCGAGGCGGCGATGCAGCGCATTGCCGGCCGTGTGCGTGGCATTACAGCGATCGTTGGCTGGCCGCAGGCGGCGGGCGCAGTCGTCTACAACGCAGCCAGCGTGTTGCGAGATGGCGAGATTTTTGCCACCTGTCGCAAGCGCGAACTGCCCAACTATGCAGTGTTCGACGAGCGGCGCTATTTCGAGGTCGATCCGGATGGAGGCGCCTGCGTGTTCGAGGTGGCGGGCGTGTCGGTCGGATTGGTGATCTGCGAGGATGTCTGGTTCGCCGAGCCTATTGCCGACACCGCCAAAGCCGGCGCACAGCTCGTGCTGGTCCCGAATGCGTCGCCATTCGAGCGCGACAAACACGCGCAACGCGACGCCTTGCTCGCTGTGCGCGTCGCCGAAACAGGTCTCGCTGTTGCCTACCTCAATGCTGTCGGTGGACAGGACTCCCTGGTGTTCGATGGTGCTTCTGTGCTCGCCGATGGCGATGGCCACGTCCACCCGGCTGCACGCGCGTTCGAGGATCACTGGCTGGTGGCCGACTACGACGCCGACACGCGCAAGTTCGTGCCGGTTTCGTGGCCGATCGAGGACGACGAGGGGCGCGACTCGCTGGCATGGCGCGCCATCGTGCGCGGTACCCGCGACTATTGCGTCAAGAACGGTTTCACCACGGTGTGGATCGGTCTCTCCGGTGGCATTGATTCGGCCCTCGTGCTGAGCCTCGCGGTCGATGCGCTTGGCGCTGACAATGTGACCGGCGTGAAAATGCCATCGCGCTATACCTCCGGCTTGAGCAACGATCTCGCCGACGAGCAGGCGCGATCGCTGGGCGTGCGGATCGTGACGATCCCGATCGAGGCTCCGCTAACGGGCTTCATGGACGCACTTGCGCCGACATTTGCACATCAAGCACCCGATGTGACCGAAGAAAACCTGCAGTCGCGGTGTCGTGGCGCGATCCTGATGGCGCTGTCGAACAAGTTCGGCGGCCTCGTGCTGACCACCGGTAACAAAAGCGAATACGCGGTTGGCTACGCCACGATCTACGGCGACATGTGCGGCGGTTACGCGCCGATCAACGACCTGTACAAGACTGAGGTCTTTGCACTCGCTAACTGGCGCAACACGGTCGGTGGCGCGCCGGTCATCCCGCGCGCCGTGATCGATCGGGCACCGTCCGCGGAGTTGCGCGAGAACCAGACCGACCAGGATTCCCTGCCCGCCTACGATGTGCTGGATGCGATCCTGCTGCGCCACGTCGATGGCGAGCAGTCGCGTGACGAGATCGTGCAGGCAGGATTCGATGCATCAACAGTCGACCGCGTCCTGCACCTGGTGCGCATCAGCGAATGGAAACGCCAGCAGGCGGCTCCCGGGCCGAAAGTTTCGCGGCGTGCGTTCGGCCTCGAGCGGCGCTATCCGATCACTTCCGGCTGGCGCTGATCGAGCGTTGTTGCGAAAATCCTGTGGGAGCGGCGTCAGCCGCGATGCTCTTGTGCAGTGGCCCAGAGCATCGCGGCTGAAGCCGCTCCTGCAAATCTTTGTTCAGGTCCCGCGATTGGACAGCGGAATCAGCTTCCACCAGTTCGAGCGGTAATGCGGCCAGCGGCCCTCGAAGAACGGGTGGTTCGGATAGTTGAGCTTCAGCACCCGCTCAGCGTCGTCGG
>JBDSNK010000145.1:0-8234 GCA_039915385.1 Dokdonella sp. | reverse complement strand
CGAATGCTTCCTGGGTCAGTTCCTCGGCACGCGCCTGGTTCATGCCGCTGAGGCGCCAGACGGCGCCGTGCACGCGACCCGCATGGCGGCGATACAGCGTCTCGAACGCGCGCATGTCGCCGGCGGCCGCACGGCGGACCAGATCGTTGTCGGCCGATTCGGTGACGACTTCGACTCGGGGCACATCGCTCATCGTCAGGGGCATGGCAAGGCAGGTACTCATCTTGCCAGCTTGGATGCCCGAAGGCAGCGCAGGGTTTAGACCGGGTGCACTGAAATGGCCCGGTAATTGCCCCATCAGGTGCAACTCGTCAAAAGCAGGCGCCGATGAGCGCTGTCGTGAGAGAAGAGATTGAGCGATGGACAGCGCGGCGCAAGTCCGCGTTGGTTCCGTAGATCAGCCACGGTACAGACGACGGCGGTAGGGACACGTCGCTCCTTCAGTGCGCGCGCTCGACGTTGAGTACGGTCGACGATCCGCGAACAAGTTGAGCGGATTCGATGCCGCCGGCGCCATCGGGATTCCAGCTCAACAAAGCGTCGGCTTCATTGGCAATCCATGGCGAATAGACGAACGTGTCATTCGCATCGCGCAGTGCGAGGCGGCGTTTCGAAATCCGGCCACGCGCGATGCGCTGCTGCCAGAGCAACGCATTTGCGCCGACGCGACACAGTACAACCGGTACGATCGATACGTCCTCCGGGGTTGCTTCATCGATGCGATCGCCGGAGACGATCTGCGCCGAACCCTTGTCGATTTCAACATTTCGCGCGGGCGCAGGCTCAAACGACACGTCGAAGCCGTCGGCAAAAATGCCGACCGCGTCGATATCAACCGACGTATCGTTCGCACCGTTCAGATCGGGCACATTCGCCGGGGCCATCACCGACACCGTGTGCTCGATGGCCGCTTCCGGAGCAGCCACGACTGTTGCGGATAGTTCGTACGTCAACGTGCCGCCGCTGGGCACAACAACCGTATCGTCGATGTCGCCGCTGCCACTGGACGTACAGGACGCACCCACACTGCCGACGCATGTCCACGAGGCGCCTGTCAGGTTGAATGGCAAGGTATCGCGCACGCGCGCGCCCATCGCATCATTCGGGCCGGCGTTGTGCACGACGATCGTGTAGTCGGCAGGAAGTCCACCCTGGGCGAACGTCTGGCCGTCGTCCACGTCGATCGACAAGTCGAGACCGGCAGCGACGGCAAGCGTGAAGATCTGCTCTGGCGATGTATCCACGCCGCCGTTTTCGATACCGCCGTCGTCCTGCAGCCGCACCCCGAATTGCGCACTGCCAGCGTTGCCGCTGAGCGTATAGGTCAAGGTGCCGTCGATCGCGATCGCGACATTGGAGGCAACGCCAGCGGGGTCGCTGATGCTGCGGAGGAGCCAGGCATGCACGTGTTGACTGTCTTCGTCAGGTGCACCGAAATCGACCACGCCCGCGAAGCCGGCTTGGCTACGCGTTCCGCTTTCTCCGGCGGGCCAGCTGGGCGTTGCGCTGAGCATGAAGCTCGGAGTGTCGTTTACCGCCGTGATCGCCAGCGTCGCAGTGGCCGAGATGGTCTGATAGCCATCGCTGACCTGGTAGTCGAAACTGGCCGTTCCGTTCGCATTGGGCGGTGGCGAATAGTGGAAGCTGCCGTTTGCATTGAGCAGGACGCTGCCGCCGATACCGCCTGCGGTGCGCTCGCCGGGATTCGCAATTGACAACGGATCGCCATCAGCATCGATGACTTGCGCGAGCACGCCCTCGATGGCATCGATGGAAAGCGGAGTGTCTTCGTTCGCCACGTAGGCTGCCGCGCCGGAAGACGGCAGCTGATTGACCCGATGTGTGGTAACGGCTGAGCTTGCATTGAAATTGCCGTCTCCGGCATAGCCCGCCGTCAGCGAGCGCAGGCCGTGCGTCGTGAGAGTCAGCTCGCACGAAGTTGCTCCCTCGCCGATGGTGCAGCTGTCGATGCCATCACCGATGACGACAATGCCGCTTGGAGAACCCGCACCGGGAGCGAGCACCGTGAGGCCCGCGGTGACTGTCACGAGTTCATTCGGCAGCGATGGATCGGGCGTCTGGGCGGTGATCACCAGCTGCGTATCAGCGCGATCTACTACATGTGTTGCGGTCGCACTGCTGGCAGTGAAGGCGCCGGTATCGGGAGCATAGGTCGCGGTAATCGTGCGTTGGCCCGCGTGCGTCGAAATGATCGCGCAGGAAGCAGTGCCGCCTGCCACGACGACCGGGCCGCAACTCGCGCCGGCATCGTCGGTGAGCACGACTTGGCCGGTTGGCGTGCCGGCCGCGCCGTTGACGGTGACTGTGACGTAGTAAGCCTGGCCAACGACACTCTGGTCCGGCGTCGACGACGTGATGGTCGTCATCGTCGCCGGCATATACAGCTCGGCGCTATTCAGCAAACCAACGCTGTCGTTCTGCCCGCCGGCAACGAGCACGCTGCCATCAGGCAGCAGGGTTGCCGTGTGCAATTGCCTGGGCACGGTCAGGTCGCCGGCGGGGCTCCATGCGTTGGCGGCGGAATCGTACATCTCGGCGCTGGCGAGAGGGCTGCCATTGACGGCAGGGCCACCCGCTATGACGAGGACGCGACCGGATTGCAGCCGAGTCGCACTTGCATTGAGACGCGCGGCGGCAAGCAGCCCTGCGGAACTCCACAGATTGCTGGCGTCATCGTATTGCTCGGCGGTTATGGTGTTTGAACCATCGGCGGCTCCTCCAGCTATCAGTGCTCCGTTCGATGCCAGCGAGGCCGCCGCATGACCGGCGCGGGGGAATTGAAGCATTCCCGCACTACCCCAGGAACCCGTCGCGGGATCATAGATTTCAGCGGCCGGGAGATACACGCCATCGGCTCCGCCGGCAACCAGCACTTTGCCTGAAGCCAGCAGAGTTGCGGTATGGGCGCTGCGGGCAAACGACAAGGAACCCGTGGATGTCCATGTATTGGCGACTGGATCGTAGAGCTGAGCGCTGGCGTGCTTGCCAACCGATCCGTCGCCGCGCACGCCGTACCCGCCAACGACAAGCACCTTGCCCGAACCCAGCAACGTCGCCGTGTGGTACATCCGGGTGATCGATGGCGTCGTCGCCAGACTCCAGGTGCCGCTCGCAGGATTGTAGAGTTCGGCCGCAGCAACGATGCCGCTGCTGCCGTAGCCGCCGACGATCAGCACCTTGCCTGTCGGCAGCAGCGTGGCCGTGTGTGCATAAAAACGATCGTAGGAAAAATAACCGGTTGATTGCCAAGCGTGCGTCGCCGGATCGTAGAGCTCGGCCGAGTTTCTCGCCGCGGAACCGTTGCCGCCGGCGACGAGCACACGGCCCGAAGGCAGCAAGGTGGCCGTATGCGCCGAGCGTGCATGAATCAGCGAACCGGTCGTGACAAAGCCGTTGGCTTGCGCAGCCGACTGGAAAACGAAGCACGCCACGCCGACGATACACGCGCGCAATAGAAGAGCACCAAAAACACGGTGCGTGTGCATCCCACACATATTATTTCCCCAACCAGGCCTGCCGCATTGCAAACAAGAAAATGATGCAGGTGAACATCGTCCACCTGAAACCGTTAGAACCGCCGAGGATCGAGAGCCCAGTTTGCGGAATTGTTTTCCGAGCGTCGGTTCCTGCTCGGGAGGGCTAAGCTTTCGCGGTTTTGCGCACAGGTGCGTCGACCTCGGCCAGCGCTTGCGCAACACGCTGCTGCTCGGCACGCAGTTTCTCCGGCATGCGCTCACCGAACGAGTCGAGGTAGTGGCCGATATCGGCGACTTCGTCGGTCCATGCAGCGATATCGACGTCGAGCAGGGTATCGAGTGCAGCGGCGTCGAGATCGAGGCCTTCAAGGTCCAGTTCGCGTCGAACCGGCAGGTAGCCGATCGGCGTGTCGAGCACATTTGCGCTTCCCTTGCAGCGATCGATGATCCATTCAAGCACGCGCAGGTTGTCGCCAAAACCAGGCCAGAGGAATTTCCCGTCCGCGCCCTTGCGGAACCAGTTCACGTGGAAGATCTTCGGCAGCTTCGCGCCCGGCTTGTCAAACGACAGCCAGTGCGCGAAGTAGTCGCCGTAGTTGTAGCCACAAAAAGGTTTCATCGCCATTGAGTCGCGACGCAATACGCCGACGGCGCCGGTGGCGGCAGCCGTCGTCTCCGAACCCATCGAGGCACCCACCAGCACGCCGTGGGTCCAGTCGCGCGCCTCGAACACGAGCGGTACCAGCGAGGGACGACGACCGCCGAATACGATCGCAGAAAGCGGCACGCCTTGCGCGTCTTCCGCGTGCGGCGACCAGCTCGGGCACTGCTTCGCCGCGACGGTGAAGCGCGAGTTGGGATGTGCGGCCGGTCCGTTCGCTGGATCGTACGGGCGACCTTGCCAATCCGTCACCGGCACGCCTGGCAAGCCTTCCCACCAAGGCTGGTTGTCTGCAGTAAGCGCGACGTTGGTGAAGATCGTGTCGTGCTGGATCGTCGCCAGTGCATTTGGGTTGGTCGCTTGGCTGGTGCCGGGCGCGACGCCGAAATAACCCGCTTCCGGATTGATCGCGTACAGGCGGCCATCCGAACCGGGTTTCATCCAGCAGATGTCGTCGCCTACCGTCCACACCTTCCAGCCAAGCTCGCGATAACCCTCGGGCGGTATCAGCATCGACAGGTTCGTCTTGCCGCAGGCGGAAGGGAACGCGGCGGCGATGTAGTGCGTCTCGCCCTTCGGGTTTTCCACGCCGACGATGAGCATGTGCTCGGCGAGCCAGCCTTCGCTCTTCGCCTGGAAGCTGCCGATGCGCAGCGCGTGGCATTTCTTGCCGAGCAGCGCATTGCCGCCGTAGCCCGAGCCGATCGACTTGATCGCGAGTTCTTCCGGGAAATGCATGATGAAGCGCTTTTCCGGATCCAGCTCGCCGATCGAATGCAGGCCCTTGACGAAGGTATCTACCCGCTCGCCGCGAGCGGCTTGCTCGACGCCTTCGCGCTCAATGCGTGCGAGCGCAGGCGCGCCCATGCGCGTCATGATGCGCATGTTGGCGACGACATAGGGACTGTCGGTGATCTCGACACCGCAACGCGAGATCGGCGAGTCGATCGGGCCCATGCAATACGGAATCACGTACAACGTGCGACCCTTCATGCAGCCTGCGAACAGCGCGTCGATTTTCGCGTGCGCCTGCGCCGGCTCCATCCAGTGGTTGTTCGGACCGGCGTCATCCTCGTTCCTGGTGCAGACCAGCGTGAGGTGCTCGACGCGCGCGACGTCCGACGGATGCGAGCGATGCAGGTAGCAGTCTGGATGGGTCTGCGGATTGAGCCGCAGCAAGGTGCCATCGGCGAGCATCTGCGCGGTGAGCGCAGCGCTTTCTGTTTCGGAGCCGTCGCACCAGTGGATCTTGTCGGGTCGGGTCAATCGGGCGACATCGTCGACCCAGTCGTTCAGGCTCTTGAGCTGGCTGGTCATGATCTCCGGACGCGAACGCCCGCATGGAAAAGGAAGGATTCAGCCAAGGTATCCTCGCCCCCGCGAGCATGCAAGGCGGGGTGCGACACACCTGCACGGTCCTGCTGCGTCCCGTATCAGCGCCAGGGCGCATGGCAGCGCCAATGAAAACGTTGTCATCGGCGAAGCAATCGCGATCGTCGGCGCCGCAGGAAAGGCGCGCGTCCAGCTCTGTCGACGGCTCGATCTTTCGCCTCGAGCATTCCGCGACGCGGTTTGACGGGTGCGACAATCCGCCGCGCCGCACAGGCCAAGCACTCCTCGCAGCAGGCGCCTCAATGCCTGCGCTGTCGTCTTGAGGTGACTTGCCTGTGGCAGCAACTCTCGGCGCGATGCATGGCAGTGCAATGAGCGCGCGCGACATCGTTGGCCAGCGCAACGCGATCGACGAATCTCCACTGGAACATGCAAATTCAACGGCCAGCTGCCATCAGGACACCCGCAAAAATCCCGGCTACTGGAACGGCGCAAACCCCCACGCATGCAGCAAGGCGAGACGCTGCAAGGCAACGTCCGGCTGGTTGAAATAAATCTCTTTCAACAAAGCGGGTGGCACCGCCGGATACGTAGTGACGATTTCCTCGGCAACGGCTCTCGAGTGGGTCGCGACGACCGCGGCCTTGCGCGTCAAGTGAATGGCATTGACCACGGCGAACGCGGTCAATGCGCCCAACACAAACTGTTCGAGCCTCATGCGCCGCGGTGTGAATTGCGCAGCAGCGCTCGCGTTCACCATCAGGCCGAGCCAGCCGATCCAGAACAGCGACGAGAAACTGACATAGCGCGTCGCAAACGCCTGATCCGCGCCATACGACGCCACGCGGCCAAACGCGACCAGCACCGCACTGATGAGCACGACGACGAAGAACCCGATCCAGGGCAGGCTGCGTCGTTGCGCGCGCAGAACATGGATCGCCCAGACGCCGCTGGCAATGGCGGCTGCCGCCAACCAGGGAGCCACGTCGTTGGCGAACCGACACACGCCTGCGCCGAGGAAATTGAGCACGTACAGAAGTATGTCCAGCGGATGCAGCGCGGTCGAAGCCGCGTCTCCACGCAAGAACAGCAGGCCTGCGCCGAGCAGCGCAAGCACCCACGGCAGCGCAAACGCGACCCGTGTCCTGCGCGGCACGTCCCGCCGCAGCAACACGAGCAGCAACGCCGTGGGCAGCAGGGCGACACCGACTGCAAAACTCAAGGTGGCGATCGCCGCGAACGCCAGCGCGGTCGCGACCATCCATGGCTTGAGCGCCGGCAGGGTCAGCAAGCAAATGGTGCCTGCGATTCCCAGCAGGCACAGGAATACCGCAACCTGCCATCCCCATTGAAGGTTCGAAAGGTGGCCGGGATACAAAGCAAGGAACACGATCAGCAGCGAAGCCCATGACGCCAGCGTCGAGCGGCGGTCCGTTGCATTCGAGGTCAGGGAAGACTGGACGATGTGCATCACGAACGCCGCATAGCCCAGCAGCAACCCCCAGCTCACCACGCAGTCCAGCCAGGTCTGACCACCTGACCAACGCGTCGTCAGCAGCAAGATGGCGTAGGCCGCGGTATGCAGATGCCCACCATGCACTTTCCATAAATCAGACGATGCCAGGGTGCCATCGAGCATCGCGCTGTACAAAGGCAGCAGATCCAGGTGATCCCAGAGCATCAGGGGTATGCGCCATTGCACGGCAAGAACGAGCAGAAGCGCCGCCAACACCAGCGCAAACGCGACACGGACACGCGCACCCGTCGGCATTGAAGACAGCAGCAACGAAGCAGGCGCGCTTTTTTTAGTCGCAATTTCTATGGATGACATACGCATTCAGGCCCGGAAGGTTGCCCGGCCGCTCTGGGTCGATCGACATCGGAGGTCCGCACGAGAGCATTCGCTGAAGTGTATCAACGGATGTGCCGCGCACTTGCGCGCCGACATCACGCTGATCGTCGTGTCCAGCGCGACGCTGCAAAAGTGGCAATCGGGCGGGCGATGCATGCGGGAATTGAATGGGCCGTGGATCGCGATTCACGGCCCGGCAATCCGCGCAAGATAATTTGATCCCTGATCCCGCGCCGCTACGTACGTGAAGGCAGGGTGCCGACAACGGCACCCCGCGGTCGCGGCAACCTGCCCACCGCCTGCCAGCGGAGAAGGTCATGAAGCGTAGCCATTCCCTCGTCAGCGGCGTGCTGCTGGCAGCCCTTTGCGCAGCGGCCCCTGCTGCGAGCGCGGGCGACCCAGAAAACATCATTGCGCTGACCACGACCGCGGATGTGATGGATGGGTTGGATCACCTCTGTTCGCTGCGCGAGGCGCTATCGAACGCGAACACCAATGCGCTCTTCAGTCCCGCTGTCGGCGAATGCGCCGCCGGCTCGGCCAGCATCACCGATGTCATCGTGCTCGCCATGTCCGCGACGTATAACCTGAGCATCGCCGGCAGCGGAGACAACCAGGGCGATCTCGACATGATCGCTCAACCACTGATCGACGGCGTTGGCCTGCGCATTCGTCCGATTGGCGGCGTTGGCACGGCGCCGGTTATTCACCAGCAAGTGGCGGGCGATCGTGTGATGGAACTGCACGGCGCCAACGTCGATCTGGTCGACTTCGTGCTCTCGGGGGGCTCCATCGATGGTGCGGGCGGCGGCATTTTCAACGATGAGGGCGTGCTCAGTCTCTCGGGCATGGTTGTCTCCGGCAATTCCGCCAATGCCGGCGGCGGAATCTA
>JBDSNK010000076.1:0-7575 GCA_039915385.1 Dokdonella sp. | reverse complement strand
GAGCTCGTCACGATGCGCCGCCTGCGCATCGGCCGCGTTCCGCTGACCAAGTTGCCGATCGGCGAATGGCGCGTGTTGCCGGCTGGCGAAAAGTTCTAGCGGTCACGCCTGCCACTACATCGGGCGCCAGCCACCGACGCCGGTGACTACTGCGGCGGCAATCAGCAACAGGCCAACCGAACGCGCGGCCATTGCACCTGCGCGCGACTTGTGCTTCAACCACGCACGCGCGCGGTCGGCCATCACGGTGAGGCCTCCATAGATGCACACTTGGTTGATCGCGATGATCAGCCATAGCACGACCGCTTGCAGCCAGAGCACGCCGTATTCGGGCCGCATGAACTGCGGAAACACCGCGAGCATGAACAGGTATGCCTTTGGATTGAGCAGGCTGGTCAGCAATCCCTGGCGAAGCGTCGCCGCTATCGGTCGCGAACGTTCGTCCGGCACGATGCCAAACGCGGATGTGCTGCGCACCAGTGAGATACCGATCCATGCGAGGTACAACGCACCCGCCAGCAACAGCGCGTTGAACGCGCCCGGCAATACTTGCAGCAACACGCTGATGCCCAATGCCGTCATCAGCACATGGCAAACGCCCCCGGCGACGATGC
Source organism: Dokdonella sp. (assembly GCA_039915385.1). Classification (GTDB taxonomy): domain Bacteria; phylum Pseudomonadota; class Gammaproteobacteria; order Xanthomonadales; family Rhodanobacteraceae; genus Dokdonella_A. The sequence continues at coordinate 6,961 of JBDSNK010000076.1, read as the reverse complement.
CGCCAACCGCAGCAAACCCCTTGCTGCGACCGCCGCTGATCGCGCTGCCGAGCACGAAGGCCATATCGAGCCCTGGCAACACGACAATGCCGAAGACGAGGGCGAAGAACAGGCCAAGATGCGCGTAGTGGTTCATGGCGAAGGCTTGACCACAGCAGCATCGACGAACCAGCGCAGACGCGACCGCGGGGTCGGATCCATCACCAGCCGCTCCGGCGCACTGCGCAGCAAGCCGGTATCACCGAGCGACTGCTCCACACGCTTCATCTGCGCGGCCAGCGACGATTCCAGCGTAGCCGTATCCCTGGCCACGCCGATCCAGATCAGCCACGGGCCATCCGTGCGGACCGGCAGTTGCGGGAAATTATTCGGCACATCGAGTGTCACCAGCACGCCGGCCTCATGCACACCCGCTACCTGGTAATGCGCGAACGCCGCTTCGGCCTTTTGCGCGAACACTTCCTCGCTGCCTTTGTTCACCGCAAAAATCTGTGCGACGACGACGCCGGTTGCGCCGCCCTCCTCGATCACCGGGTCGACCGCTGGCAGCACGCTGACGCCGCGATCGGCATGCAGCGGGCGCAGCAACATCACATTGTCGCTGTCGGGCAGGATCGCGTTGACTTTGAGCTTGTGCTCCTTCCATACGGGCCCGTAGTAGAACGCGGAGTTGGCGATCGGGCGTGCGCTGATGTCGGTGAAGCCGCGTATCCAGGTGAAATGATTCGGCTGGCTGCGGTCGAGAAATTGCCCGAACACCATCACACCCAGTTGCTCGAAAGCTTCTGGGAAATAAGTGTCGAAATACTTCGCAAAGTGCGTGCGCTCGCCATCCGTCGTGACGTAGCGCCGGAATTCGATCACCTGATATTCCCGCAGATGCTTGACCGTTTCCATGGACGGCATCGTGTGGGCTTCGCCAGCGTGCGCAGTGGCGAACGGGCCCACCGCGACAGTCGAAAGGATTGCGGGCAGCAGCATCTGGATCTTCTTCATGGCGTTCCCTTGAATGGATGAATCGATGAAGCAGAGCTCGTCTCGCGCAACGTTGCTGCGCGTCAGCGTGTGAAGTCCATGCTCCAGTTGGTTTCCCACGACGTACCGCCGTCGGCGGAGAACGCCTGCTCCCACGACGCGTGGTTCGTGTCGATGGTTTTCCAGATGAAGCGGACGGTCACGGGTTTGCCGTTGAACACGTCGGAACCTTCGAAGATGCCGGTGCCGTTCGAGAAGCGGCCGCGCACCGGTGGCTGCAGCACGCCGGGTGCGCCGTGGTTGTCAACCCAATAGAGACTCCACACGGCGGCCTGGCGGTCGTACATGTGCAGGCCGATGCCGACATAGTCCTTCCAGAAGTCGGTGCGGTAGTGCTCCTCGCTACCGATGCCACCGGGCAAGGGCTTGAACTCATCGTTGGCATCGAACTCGATCCAGTTGGTCGAACCTGCCATGCGTTGCTGCAGGCGCCGGTTGTGCACATGCCATCGGCGTCCGTAGAGAAAATCGAAATCAGCGGAGCCGTCGCGCGCAGTGGAGGACATCGCCGCCTCCCCAGTGGCTGATGTCTGGAGCGCGTAGGCCAAGGGCAGCATGGCTGCGGCGATGACCAGACTGGCGCTGGCAATGAACAGGTTTTTTTGGCGCATGGCGTTCGTATCCATTTGAATGGGTGGAATTGTTTTGCGTTAGTGGCGACCGTGGCAGTCGTCGCTGAAACCACCTTAGGGCCTAATCAGGTCATATTCCGCCCTGATTTCTCGATACCATGGCGACATGGCATTTCCCGCAACCCGCATGCTCGCGGTCCTCGACCTGCTGCAGACCCACGGCCGCATGAGCGGCTCGGAACTTGCGCTGCGGATTGGCGTGGATGTGCGCACGCTGCGGCGCTACATCGTGATGCTCGAAGAACTTGGCATTCCGATCACGACCGAGCGCGGACGCCACGGCGCCTACCTGCTGGTCGCCGGATTCAAGTTGCCGCCGATGATGTTCACCAACGACGAAGCCGTCGCGTTGTCGGTCGGCATGGTCGCAGCACGCGGACTCGGTCTTGCCGATGCGGCGCCCGCGGTCGAGAGCGCGCAAGCCAAGCTCGCGCGCGTGATGCCCGACACGTTGAAGCGCCACGTGCGTGCGATTGCCGACACGGTGAAGATCGACCTGCGCCACAACGTCAACGCACCCGACAGCAACACCGCACTGATCACGCTGACGACCGCAGCCCAGTCACAGCAGCGTGTGCACCTGCGCTATTCGGCGCAGGGCGTGCATACCGAACGCGACTTCGATCCCTACGGCCTCGCCTACTACATGGGCGCGTGGTACGCGCTCGGCCACTGCCACCTGCGCAACGACCTGCGTTCGTTCCGCCTTGATCGCGTGCGCGATGTTGTTTCACTCGAAACCCATTTCCACCGTCCGCGGGAATTCGACGCGCTCGACCAGCTGATGCGCAGCATCGCGAGTGTGCCGCGCGCGAACACGATCGAGGTCCTGTTGCATACGGATCTGAAGACCGCGAGGAATGCCTTCTCGCTCGCATTCGGCATGATCGAACCGACCGATGGTGGCGTGCTCCTGCGTACGAGTGCCGACAGCCTTTCCTGGTTTGCGCGCCAGCTCGCAGCACTTCCTTTCGACTTCGAGATCCGCAGGCCCAACGCATTGCGCGACGAGTTGAGACGGCGAGCGGACTTGCTGCGCACACTCGCGGGTTGAATCGCACGCTTGCACGACGCCGCAATCAATCGTGGCGTTGCGGGTGCGGAAGGCGGTCAAGGAAAACACTGGAGCGTCGCACCTGATCGCGCAGGTGCAGAAGGGCCAGCGTCAACTTGGATACCGCAATGGAATGCCGATCCGACGCACGAGAACGGATCGCCAGCAGCGGCAGACGGACACCGGGCGATCTGCCGTCTGTGCGATAGCGCACAGAGCGAAGCCGAAAGATGTTGAAAATGCGCTGTCCTCGACTTTCGTTCGTCGTTTCTTGCGAAATCAGCGCAAGGCGCGCGGACGACCTATACTCCCAAGAGCGACGACCCTTGCGACGATCTTTGTTGCCGCGAAGGCGCCGGCGCATTCGTTTGAGATACCTATGCCTCAGTCTGGCAACCCACTGGCAAATCGGCTGCTCGCGGCGCTACCAAAGGCCGAGTGGGCGCGCTGGCTGCCTTATCTGGAACCCGTGGAATTGCCTCTTGGCCGGGTGCTGTACGAATCCGGCAGCAAACTGGCCTATGTCTATTTCCCCACGACCGCGATCGTCTCGCTGCTGTACGTGATGGAAAATGGCTCCTCGGCCGAAATTGCGGTCGTCGGCAACGAGGGCATCGTCGGCATTTCGCTGTTCATGGGCGGCGAATCCACGTCGAGCCGTGCGGTGGTGCAGAGTGCCGGCGGTGGATTTCGGCTGAAGGCGAACGTGATGATGCTGGAGTTCAACCGAGCCGGCCCTGCACTGCATTTGCTGCTGCGCTATACCCAGGCCCTGATCACCCAGATGGCGCAGACGGCCGTCTGCAATCGCCATCATTCGCTCGACCAGCAGCTGTGCCGATGGCTGCTGTTGAGCCTGGATCGCCTGCCCGGCAATGAATTGGTCATGACGCAGGAACTCATTGCGAACATGCTCGGCGTGCGCCGCGAGGGCGTCACGGAGTCCGCGGGACGCTTGCACAAGGCCGGTTTGATCGAGTATCAGCGCGGCCGCATCAAGGTGCTTGATCGGGCAGAGCTGGAGAAGCGCACCTGCGAGTGTTATGCGGTGGTCAAGAATGAATACGACCGCCTGCTTCCAGCAACAATGGCGACCTGAGCGTTTCGCGTTCGAGCAATGCCCGCGGGCCTGGCAGTGCATCGTGCAAGGCAACGAGCCGGCGATAGCCCGCGGGAGCGACGGCGAAATACCATTTTTCGCGATCCAGTTGCTCGCATTCGAACCACAATCCGGTCGCAATCAGAGCTGCGGCTAGCCGCGCTGCGAGGGCCGAGTCGAAAACGTACAGCGACTTTGTCGCAAGCCGCGGTGCGCGCAGGTAATCCAACGCGCGCTCCACATCGCCGTCGGTGTGTGACATCGACAGCGCATGCATGGCCTCGAGTGCCGCTACCGCGGTCCGGCGCCGCGGCTCGAGGATGGTTTCAACGGTCGACACTCTGAGTCTCCTGCCAATCGATGGAAACGCGGCTGATCCACCGATCAGCCGCCGTTGCGCGTCGCGACGACGAAGCCTCAGATCCGGCCGAGCAGCAACAGCACCAGCACGACGACGAGCACGAGACCGAGCCCACCGCTGGGACGATAGCCCCACGAGCGGCTGTAGCCCCAGTTGGGCAGTGCACCCACCAGCATGAGGACGACAATGACCAGCAGAATGGTTCCAAGCGACATGGGTTTGCTCCTTTTTACGAACTGGACCTGAATGATCCGCTACGCGCTCCCATTGAGGCGCGACGCATGGATGTCTGCAATTTCGGTGCGTTGAAGCCGCACCCGGACAGATGAAATACGCCTTGCCCCGGAAGACGTCGGTGCGCTGACGTACATAGTCGCCCGAATGGCACCGCGTCGCCGCTACGACGCGACGAACCCATCGCGTCGCTCGCTCCGTGATCCGACGCGCAGGATACACCTCCGGACGACGTCCATCGAACTTGTCGCATCGCCACCGCAATGCCCGACCGTCTGCACCCAGCGATACGTCGCTATGTGGGATAGCGCACCGTCAATGCTTGATGTTCATGCACAAGCTGTCTCTGTGGAAACGCTCCAGCGCTCGATCGAAGCTATCGATCCGACGCGACGAAATCATGTTGCGGAGCACCGCGCCGGAGGGGAGTACCGACGGATCAAGATACGAACGGCCGCCCCGGACACTAAGGATCGACCATGCACTATTTGATGCTAGCGCTACCGCAATTGCTGCATCCGCCAAACACTGCAGACGTCCAGGCGAGTTCCGGCATCCCGCTTCCTGACATCAAGATCGGCAGCGACTTGTCGACATGTCCGCAGCGGATCGGCAGGGCAAACCGCGTTTTCCGCCGCGACGATCTACTGGCAGGGCCGTGAAGGCCATGATCACCAACAGCCTGCTCGGATTCCTTTCGCGCGCTCACCGGCAGCCGCTGCTTGCGCAGTGCGAGCAGGTTGATCTGGTCGAATCCACCGTGTTGTGCGAGCAGGGCGAGCGCGTCCGTTACGTCTACTTTCCGATCGACAGCTTCATTTCGTTGATCACCCTGATCGACGCCGGCTGCGCTTTCGAAACCGGACTGGTGGGCGCCGAAGGCATGCAAGGGATTTCGCTCGCGCTCGGCATCGCCATCGCGCCGCAGCGCGCGCTGGTGCAGGGTGCAGGGTCCGCATTGCGTTTGCCGGCTGTAGCATTTCGCCGCGAGCTGGCGCAAAACCCGTCGTTGCGCAACCTGCTCAATCGTTATCTGCATGTGCTCATGTGCGAGTTGGCGCAAACCGGCGCCTGCACGCGCTTTCACCACATCGACGCACGCCTCGCTCGCTGGCTGCTCATGTCGCACGATCGCGCAAGTGGTGACGAAATCCATCTGACGCACGAATTCCTCGCCTACATGCTCGGCGTACGGCGTGTCGGGATCACTACGGCTGCGAGCCAACTGAAGGCGAGAAATTTGATCAGCTACACGCGCGGCATGATCACGATTCGCGATCGGGCCGGTCTGGAAGCGGCCTCCTGCTCGTGCTATCGCGTGGGTCGCGACACCTATGCGCGCGCGCTCGGCGGGTGAATCCGCGCTAGCCTGACTGTGTGCGCCATCGTACAGACGCCGATTCCACGACCGCGCATCGTGCATCGAGGCTGACGAGTACTTTGCGAAAGCCTATTCGCGCGCCGAACTTGTCGCGCAACCGGGCGCTCTGCTTTTCAGGGGATGATTCGTGCACAAGCAATGGGTTTCCTGCTCCGCATCGTTGCCTCACGACGGCGACCCGATCCATTTCCAGCTCAGCGATCGTGACGTACCCCTGGACGGCACCTACACCAACGGCGTCTTCCATTCGCGCTGGAGCGACTACGACGTAGGACGCGTTCGCTTGTGGAGCTCCCTGAACATCGACGCGATCATGGCCGCAGCTGCACGTACCATCAATGCGATCTCGATCGAGCTCGCGGTGCTGCCGTCGAACCCTCAGGAGCAAGCGTCGTGAACGCGGAAATAGGGCGTTCCACGCATGCAGGTTCGCTGGCGCAAACGACCACCAACGTCATCGGCAGAATTTCATGAGGACTCACCTGCTCCCTGCGCTCCTCGCCCTCTCGACGTTGACACTTGGCGCGTGCAGCCAAGGCACGGATGTCGCGCAGCAACGGCAGGATATGGCGGACGCGCAGTCCAAAGGCGCACGCGATGTGCAGGAGACGCGCGTCGATGCCGCCAAAGTCGTCGCCGCTGCCGACTCGAACGCAATGAAGGCCAAGGCAGAGGCGGCCTACACGATCGCCAAGGCAAAGGCTGACGCCGACTATGCAGTTGCAGAACAGCGTTGCAGGACCATGTCGGGCGATGCCATGGATGCATGCCAGACGCAGGCCAAGGAAACCTACGACAGCGCCGGCAAGCGAGCCCGGGAACAACGCGATGTCGCGAACAAGGCCGCCGGCGTCAAGCAGGATTAGCCCCATTCCATCGGCGATTCCAGACTGCCGCGCAGCCCTGCGCATACGCCCTGCCTAAGTGCGGGCGGAGCGGACGATGAACAGCCAGCCCGCGCAAAATCACTGGCGCTCAGCCGCACTCGCGTCGCGCGTCGCACGGAATTCCGAATCCTTCGCCCAATCCGGCCAGCGCGTGGAATTGGCCAGATCGGCACCGACCTTGTAGAGCAGCGGCAAGTCGTGCGCCATGCCGGCGAAGGTCCAGCTGGCCTGCCATTCGTCGGCCGGCTGGTGGTAGCGCTTCGCGACGTAGTCCTTGC
>JBDSNK010000052.1:0-3713 GCA_039915385.1 Dokdonella sp. | reverse complement strand
GCGAACGGTGCCTTCACGTTCCCGACCGCCCTCGCGAGCGGCGCACCTTACGCGGTCACCGTCAGCGTGCAGCCGACGAGCCCGACCGAGGTGTGCACGATCACCAACGGCAGCGGCACGGTTGCCGGTGCCAACGTGAGCAATATCGTCGTCAGCTGTATCGACCGCATCTTCGCGGACGGTTTCGAAGGCTGATGCAGTAACCGCCTTCTCCCCGCGCAATGCGGGGGGAAGGTTCAACTACAGATGCGCGGATGCACCTGCGAACCATCGTCGGTGCATCCGTTTTTTTTTCGGCCAGCTGGGCGCGATAGCGTGCCTGATGCCGAGATTGCAATCATGCAGGCGAATGAACTTCGCGCGTTCTTGCGATCAATCCCGGTGTGCCGCGTTGCGGTCACGGCCAGCGCCAAGACGACGATCGAATGCGCCGAACAGCTTCTTGAACAAGCGCGAGAACTTGCCGCGTCGGGTTTTGCGCAACTTCTCTTCCTCGCTGGTCAACCACGCAACCTGGATCACGCGGCGCTCGCCTGCGTGCGGCAGATGGCCGTGGAACGAGTTGTCGCCACGCCGGAATGCGACGAGCGTGCCGTACAGCGGCCTTACTTCGGGAACGACGAGGTCGTCGATGGCGTCGATGCGATTGAGAAAACGCAGGCATCCCTCGCTGATCTCGGGCCAGCTCTCATTGAGGTAGACGAGGGCAGTCGCAATCTTCGAGCGACTGTCGGTATGGATGGTGCCGTGGCGCTTGTTGAGCGAGCGGCAGATTGTGACCAGGCTAGGATGCGCACCGAGATCCGGCAGGCCTAACCGGGCGCCGACGGCATCGGCGAATTCGCGCGAGACAAGTTCGTCGACCAGACGGTTGACCGAGGGCCCGCAATCGCCGACTTCATGCGGAAAGAAGCCCGCGCTCGGATAGCGCGGAAAGTCGCGCTCAAGGTCGGCGCTGGCGTCATCGGCCAATTGGCCGTGCGCGATCAGGAACGCGAAGGGCTCGGTGCGCACACAGGTGTCCGCGCGATCGAGCCTCGCCGGATCGAGCAGTCGCGTGCCATTGAGCTGTTTGTGGGTGTCCAGTAGCGCGTTCATCGGGAGCTGAATCGACGTCAATCGATGCAATTGTAGACGCTGCGGTGGACAGCGCGGCAGCGCGCCCCTAGAATTTCCGCTCGCCTTGATTCCTTTTTCCCCGACGGCCCTGGTATGGCCAGCCGGCGGGGGCTGGCGCATGCCGTCTCGACGCGACCGGATGCGCATTCAACTACTTACAGGCGAAAGCATGACGATTCCCGCTCTACTCGCACTCGCCGACGGCAGCATCTTCCGCGGTGTTTCCATTGGCGCGCAGGGGCAGGCGGTCGGCGAAGTGGTGTTCAACACCGCGATGACCGGCTATCAGGAGATCCTGACGGACCCGTCGTACGCGCAGCAGATCGTGACGCTGACGTATCCGCATATCGGCAACACCGGTTGCAACGCGGTCGACGCCGAATCGAACCAGGTCCATGTGGCGGGCCTGGTGATCCGCGACCTGCCACTGGTCGCGAGCAATTGGCGATCGCAAGAAACGCTGGATGCGTATCTGACGCGCAATCGCATCGTCGCGATTGCCGAGATCGACACGCGTCGCCTGACCCGCATCCTTCGCACCACGGGCGCCCAGAGCGGCTGCATTGCAGTAGGCGCCGATATCACGGAGGAGGCTGCCCTGGTCGGCGCGCGCGCATTTCCGGGGCTTGCAGGCATGGACCTGGCAAAAGTGGTGTCCACGCGCGAACGCTACGTTTGGCGCGAGGGCAGCTACGATCTCGATCGTGTCACGTTCACGGATCGCCCTGCGCGCTTCCGCGTCGTCGCCTACGACTACGGCATCAAGCAGAACATCCTGCGCATGCTGGCTGATCGCGGATGTTATCTGACGGTCGTTCCCGCACAGACGCCTGCAGCCGACGTGTTCGCGCTGCGCCCGGATGGCGTGTTCCTTTCCAACGGACCCGGCGACCCGGAGCCCTGCGACTACGCAATCGCGGCCATCCGCGAATTCGTCCGGGCGCGTTTGCCGACCTTTGGCATCTGCCTGGGTCATCAGTTGTTGGGACTGGCGGTGGGCGCACGCACACTCAAGATGAAGTTCGGCCATCATGGCGCAAACCATCCTGTGATCGACCTCGACAGTGGCCGCGTGATGATCTCCAGCCAGAATCATGGATTTGCGGTCGACGAATCGACCCTGCCCGCCAACGTGCGTGCAACGCATCGTTCGCTGTTCGATGGCTCTCTGCAGGGCATCGCATTGACCGATGCGCCAGCTTTCAGTTTCCAGGGGCATCCTGAAGCCAGTCCCGGCCCGCAAGACGTGGCCGGTTTGTTTGATCGGTTCATCCAACAAATGGAGGCGCGCGCGGCTGCCGCGGCGTAATCGACATGATCAAGACCACACAGTTTGCATCGACCCTGATTCTGGCCACGTTGATGTCGGCCTCGGCCGCTGCGGTGGCTGCGAAGCCCAAGCAAGTGCCACTGAAAACCACGGTCACATCGGGCGCAGCGCCTGCGGAGGCGCCGAAGCTGACCGAGCAACCGATTGCCTACAAGGAGCTTGAAAGTCATATCGGCGCGGAACTCGTGATCGAAACGACCTTGAATACGGTCCGCCGCGGCACCCTGGTCAGATACACCAACCCCGGGCTGACAATCCAGCTCGGTGCCGAGGCCGGCTCGATCGAACTTGAAGTTCCGGCCGAGACGATCCGTCGTGTGAGCATCGTTGCATCAGTGCCGCCAATCTCGACGCCGCCGCAGGAAAAAAGCAGTGCCAAAAAGAACTGATCTCCGCACGATCCTGATCATCGGCGCCGGGCCGATTGTCATCGGCCAAGCCTGCGAATTCGACTATTCCGGCGCGCAGGCCTGCAAGGCGCTGAAAGAGGAAGGCTATCGCGTGGTCCTCGTCAATTCCAATCCGGCCACGATCATGACCGATCCGCAAACGGCGGATGCGGTCTACATCGAGCCGATAAACTGGAAAACGGTCGAGAAGATCATTGCCAAGGAGCGCCCGGATGCGCTGCTGCCGACGATGGGCGGACAGACCGCGCTCAACTGCGCGCTGGATCTGGCCGACCACGGCGTTCTCGAAAAATACAATGTGCAGATGATCGGCGCTTCGCGCGATGCCATCCGCATGGCCGAGGATCGTGAGTTGTTTCGAGTCGCGATGCGCGAGATCGGCCTCGAATGTCCAAAGGCGCGTGTCGTCCGTACGTTCGAGCAGGCCGTCGAGGCGCAGACGGAGGTCGGCTATCCCACCATCATCCGACCGAGTTTCACTCTCGGCGGGTCGGGCGGCGGGATTGCCTACAACCGCGAGGAATTCGAGGAGATCGTCAAGCGCGGGTTGGACATGTCGCCGGTGCACGAAGTGCTGGTCGAGGAATCGGTACTCGGCTGGAAGGAATTCGAGATGGAAGTGGTCCGCGACAGCGCGGACAACTGCATCATCGTCTGCTCGATCGAAAACTTCGATCCGATGGGCGTACATACCGGTGATTCGATCACGGTGGCGCCTGCCCAAACCCTGACCGACAAGGAATACCAGCGCCTGCGCGATGCTTCGATCGCGGTGCTGCGCAAGATCGGCGTCGACACCGGCGGCTCGAACGTGCAGTTCGGCATCAATGCGCAGGATGGCCGCGTCGTGGTGA
>JBDSNK010000035.1:0-12703 GCA_039915385.1 Dokdonella sp. | reverse complement strand
GGTGGCGAGCGGCGAACGATCTCTCGGTCGGGCAGCTTTCCGCGCCTGCGAAATTTCATGGCATTGGTAACCGAGCGCTACGATGCCTCCATTGCGCAGCATCGGGCATTCACTGCCGCGTGCGGCTAGGTTTTGGCGGAGATTCGCGACTGGCAGTGGACAGCACCATAAGATCGACTGCAATTTGTCGAGTGTGGAAGCAAGGATGAGCAGCGACGCGCGGCTGCCGGTGCTGGCGTTGAATGCGGGCTCTTCATCGCTCAAGTTCGGCATGTACCTCGTCGACGAGAACAGTACCGAAATGGTCGTTTCAGGCAGTGCCGGGATGACCGGCGATGAGCAGGGAACATTCAGCGCCAACGATGCCCAAGGCCATGCGCTCGCCTGCGATACCTCACCCCTAGTCACGTCGGAGGAAGCCATCGCGCGCATTGCACGATTGCTCGCCGCGCGAGGTCTGCCTGGGCCACGCGCAATCGGCCATCGGATCGTGCATGGCGGCCCGGCAATTCGTCGTCACAGGCTGATCGATGCATCGACGATGCAACAGCTCGAGGCTGCAAAGGTGTTCGCGCCGCTGCACGTTCCGGTCGCGCTTTCGCTGGTTCGCTGCGCGCAGGCGACGTTTCCGGATGTCCCGCAAGTGGCGTGCCTGGACACCGCGTTTCACGCCGATTTGCCGGAGGTCGCGCGGACCCTGCCGATTCCGTCCGATCTGCGTGCGCGCGGCATCGAACGGTATGGCTTTCACGGGTTGTCGTGCGAATCGATCGTGCGCCAGCTCGGCGCGACCCTGCCGCCGCGGCTCGTGATTGCGCATCTGGGTCACGGTGCAAGCGTGACCGCGGTTGCGAACGGGCGTTCGATTGACACCAGCATGGGGTTGACGCCAAGCGGCGGGGTGATCATGAGCACGCGCTGTGGCGATATCGATCCGGGTGTGCTCGCCTATGCCGTACGCGAATTGCACTACAACGCGACAGAATTGGAGGCGATGATCGATCAGCGATCGGGACTGCAGGGCATTTCGGGGCTCAGCGGCGACATGCGCGTTTTGCGAGCCGCGGCGCCTGGAAATGCGGATGCGCGCCTCGCAATTGCGATGTTCTGCTATTCGGTGCGCAAACAGATTGGCGCCATGGCCGCCGCACTCGGTGGTATCGACCTGCTCATCTTCACCGGCGGCATCGGCGAGAACGACGCAGCATCGCGCGCAAGCATCTGCGAAGGCCTGATCAGCCTGGGTATCGGTGTGGACACGCTGGCGTCAATCAACGGGGCGGAAGACGAGCGCACAGGCTGTGCGGTGCGTGCGTTGCCCGCTCAGGAAGACCAACAAATTGCACGGCACGCATGTCGGCTGTCGACCCAGCAGACTCCTGCGAACCCAGGCGCGGCCGCCGACCATCTATTTTCCGCATGACGCAGGAGACCACCATGTCCGAACAACTCGACCAGCAATGCATCAATACGCTTCGATTCCTGTCGGTGGACATGGTGCAAAAAGCGGACAGCGGCCACCCGGGGCTTCCACTCGGCGCTGCGCCAATGGCCTATACGCTGTGGACGCGATTTCTCAAACACAATCCGCGCGACCCGGCCTGGGCCGATCGCGATCGCTTCGTACTCTCGGCAGGTCACGGGTCGGCCTTGCTCTATAGCCTGCTGCATACGACCGGCTACGACCTCTCTCTCGACGACATCAAGCAGTTCCGCCAATGGGGCAGCAGGACGCCGGGTCATCCCGAGCGCGGTCACACCCCGGGTGTGGAGGTGACAACCGGGCCGCTTGGTCAGGGCTTCGCGAACGCGGTCGGCATGGCGATTGCTGAAGCGCAGCTTGCAGCGCGCTATAACCGCGAGGACCACGTCATTGTCGACCATCACACCTACGTGATGGCGGGCGATGGCGACCTGATGGAAGGCGTTGTGGCGGAAGCCGCATCGCTGGCCGGACATCTGCAGTTGGGCAAGTTGATCTGCCTGTACGACGACAACCTCGTCACACTCGCGGGTGGAACGCCGATCACCTTCACCGAAGATCGCGCCGCGCGCTTTGCTGCATACGGCTGGCATGTCGTGCATGTTGCCGATGGCAATGATGTTGCGGTACTTGACGCTGCACTGGCTTCTGCACGCGCTGAAACAACAAAACCCTCGCTGATCCTGGTACGCACACATATCGGCTACGGCTCGCCGGAACAGGACAGTTACAAGGCACACGGCTCTCCGCTTGGCGAGGAAGACGTGCGCAAGACCAAGCAGAATCTTGGATGGCCGATCGATCCCCCGTTCCTGATTCCCGACGAAGCGCTTGCGCATTTGCGCGAGGCAGTCGCCCGTGGCGCGGGCGAACAAGACGCGTGGAAAACGCGCATGAGCGCCTATGCGCAGACGTATCCGCTACTCGCGGCGGAACTGCTGTGCAGCCTGCGTGGAGAATTGCCGGCGGGGTGGGATGCGGACATTCCGGCATTCCCAGCCGATGCAAAAGGCATGGCAACACGCGATGCCGGCGGCAAGATCATGAACGCGATTGCGCGAAAGGTGCCGGCGCTGACGGGCGGATCGGCCGATCTTGATCCATCGACCAAGACTGCGTTGAAGGATCTTGGTGATTTCAATCCGCAGCCGACGCCAGGCGTTGACGAGCAAGGCTCCGACGGTGGAGGATGGAGTTACGCGGGTCGCAATCTGCATTACGGCGTACGCGAGCACGCGATGGGCGCGATCGCCAATGGCATGGCTGCTCACGGGGGCGTGATTCCGTTTGGTGCGACCTTCCTGATCTTTTCCGACTACATGCGTCCGCCGATTCGACTGGCAGCATTGATGTCGCTGCACGTGATCCACGTATTCACGCACGACAGTGTTGCGGTGGGCGAGGACGGCCCGACGCATCAGCCGGTCGAGCAACTCGCCAGCTTGCGCGCGATTCCGAACCTGACCCTGATCCGGCCCGCTGATGCGAATGAGACAGCAGTTGCGTGGCGAGTCGCGCTGGAGTCGCTCAATCGTCCGGTACTGCTTGCATTGACGCGCCAGGCAGTGCCGACGCTCGATCGTGCTCGATATTCATCGGCCGACGGATTGCGCAAGGGCGCCTATGTGCTGAGCGACGCTGACGATGGCAAGCCGCACTTGATTCTGATCGCCAGCGGTTCCGAAGTTGGACTCATTGTCGCGGCTGCGGATCGTCTGCGCAGCGACGGCATCGCGGTGCGCTGCGTTTCGATGCCGAGTTGGGAACTGTTCGATGCGCAGGCGCCAGCCTATCGCGAGTCAGTGCTGCCTGTGAGCGTGCGTGCGCGGCTTGCGGTGGAGGCGGGCAGTACACAGGGCTGGCACCGCTACGTCGGCGACGGCGGCGATGTAGTTGGCATCGATCGCTTCGGCGCGTCTGCACCCGGCAATACCGTGCTGCGCGAATACGGATTCAGTGTCGATCACGTCTGCGAGCGGGCCAAGGCTTTGCTCTGATTTCTTCCTTTTGCGCGAAGCTTTCAACCGAGTGGACATGAGCTGGCGGCAAAATTTGAAATAGGCGATCGCGTTCGCTGGAATTCCAAGGGGCGGTCATTGAAGTCGTGGATATCCTCGACACGGTGCATAGCGTGGTGCATCCGTATACGTCGCCCGCGCGCATCGTGCGCGGCAAGTGGCCGTATCCCCTGCTGACGGCGGACGTCGGTCGCGACGCGAACGCTTGATTGCGACCAATCCAGGCCCATATCGCGATGCGCAGGGCTGTTGCGTTCCGTGTGGCCCGTCCATGCAAGGAGGTTTCCATTGGCCACCACGAATTCGCGAGCGCCGATCCGGATCGATTTTGTCTCCGATGTGTCGTGTCCATGGTGTGTCATCGGCCTGAAGTCGCTGGAGCAGGCAATCGAACGCCTCGGCGAAGAGGTTTCGATTGATCTGCATTTCCAGCCATTCGAGCTCAACCCGCAGATGCCGCCTGAAGGCGAGGACACCACCGAGCACCTGGTGAAAAAATATGGAACCACGCCGGAACAGCTGGCGCGGAACCGCGAGGCGATTCGCGCGCGCGGCGCGGAGCTGGGTTTCGTGTTCAATCAGCGCACGCGTATCTACAACACCTTCGATGCGCATCGTTTGCTGCACTGGGCCGCAACCGCAGGCCGTGAACAGGAACGGACGCTGAAACATGCGCTCCTGGGTGCGTATTTCACCGACGACGCGGATGTTTCATCGACCGACGTGCTGGTGCACGCTGTGCAATCTGCCGGTCTTGACGTGGCGCGTGCGCGGCAGATCCTCGCTTCGGACGAATATGCGGACGAAGTGCGCGAGCAGGAGCGTTTCTATATGGATCGTGGCATCCATTCGGTGCCTGCGGTGATCATCAACGATCGCCATCTGATTTCAGGGGGCCAGCCAGCTGAAGTGTTCGAGTCAGCGTTGCGGCGAGTTGCGGAGCAAGGGGCGGCTTAGCGCTTGCAATCGCCCACTACCTGTCAGCCAAGCTCATCACTGTCCCCGCGATCCGCCCATTGGCGCGGCGGCGAGTGAACGGCATTCGTGAGTGGGCCCAGCAACCCTGCTTCGACCAGAACGTCGATGCCTGTTGACGGCTGAATGGCACGCGCGGGAATGTCCTCTCCCGCGCGCCAGCGCGCGATTGCTGCATGCTTGGATTCGCCTTCGACGAGAAACAGCACCGCGCGCGCGCGCGCCAGGCGCGCTGCACTCAGTGTGACGCGTTGTGCGGGTGGCTTCGGCGCATTCTGCACAGCCAGCGCATCCGGCGCGTCTGCCGCCACGCCCCAATCGTGATCGGGAAACAGGCTGGCAGTGTGTCCGTCTTCCCCGAGACCGAGGATAACGAGATCGAAGTCGCCGACCTCACGCAGCGTGTCGGAGTAAGCGCGCGCCGCCGCGTCCGCTCCGAGTTCCGCCGGAATCGCATGAATGCGCTCGCGCGGTATCGCGACATGATCGAGCCACGCGTCACGGGCCATTCTGCTGTTTCGCTCCGGATCATCGATCGACAGGCAGCGCTCATCACCGAAAAAGACCTGCCAGCGCGACCAGTCGGTATCGGCATCGCGCATGGACAAATAGGTGCGGCGCGGCGTGCTGCCCCCGCCGAGCGTGATACGGAAGCAGCCACGCGCCGCGATGGCCTCAGCTGCGGCTGCCAGAATGCGCTCGCGCGCAATGCGCTGCATGCCGCGCGTATCTGCAACGGGGTGCCAGCGCACCTGCTGCGTACCTAAGGGGATGATGACGTTCGTCACGCTCATTCCTTCTTGATCGCATGCCCGCCAAATTCATTGCGCATCGAGGCCAGCAGCCTGGACGAAAATGATTCTGTATCGCGTGAACGCAGGCGTTCGATCAGGGATGCGGTGATCACCGGCGCCGGCACATCGAGATCGATGGCTTCGCTCACGGTCCAGCGACCTTCGCCCGAATCGGCGACGAACGGCGCGATGCCGGCCATGGTCGGATTCTTGCCGAGTGCGTCGGCAGTGAGATCAAGCAGCCATGAACGCACGACGCTGCCTGTGCGCCAGATCTCGGCGACCTGATGCAGGTCGACTGCGAAGTCCTTCTTGTGTTCGAGGATAGAAAACCCTTCGGCGTAGGCTTGCATCAACCCGTATTCGATGCCGTTGTGAACCATCTTCGTGAAATGGCCGGAGCCGACGGGACCGACATGACCCCATCCCTGATCCGTTGCTGGCGCGAGTATTTCGAAGATCGGACGCAGGCGCTCGACCACGGCATCATCGCCGCCGATCATCAGGCTGTAACCTTCCGCCAGGCCCCATACACCGCCGCTGGTGCCGCAATCGACATAGTGGATACCCATGTCGGCGCAGCGTTTCGCGTGTCCGAGCGTGTCCTTGTAGTAGGAGTTTCCGCCATCGATGATCGTGTCACCCGGCGCGAGCAACGCGAGCAGCGCATCGACCGTGCCGTTGGTGATATCGCCAGCCGGGACCATCATCCACACCGCACGAGGCGAGACGAGCTTTCCGACCAGCGCGTCGAGTGTTGCGGCGGAGTCGGCGCCGTTTTCTTCAAGCGCCTTGCGCGCTTCGGCTTTCGGATCGAAGCCGACGATGCGATGGCCGCCTCGCACGAGTCGCTGCGCCATGTTGGCACCCATGCGTCCGAGGCCGATCATTCCCATATCCATTGTTCTTGCTCCAGCAGGATGAGTGAGGATGGCTGAAACGTTACCGCGTTGTCGCCGTTCTCTTTCCGTCGCAACGTGACGCGCCGATTTCGCTACAGCCAGCCTCCCGTGAATCCTGCTTGCCGCAGGCCCGCCACGATGGGTCGGCAGTTGCGCATGATGCGCCACGGCATGCCGGTCAGGTGATTTTCAATCATGAGTACGATGGGGCCGAGATTCAAACCGAAATGCCATGGCGAGACCCATCCGGCCTGCTCATTGCCGTCGTAGATCGGGTTGAACGTCGCCTTGAATCCATAGCGATGCGGATGGTGCAACTGCAGCGTATGCGCAAGGTGATGAATCGTCGGTAAAACGATCTCCGGCGCGAATGGCAGCGAAGCGACCACGGCCCACGGCGAGAGCGTGCCATCGTCGATTCCGAATGGCGCACCACGTCCCTTGTAGTCGTAGAAGCGGCGCTTGACGCCGTCGATCCTGCGCACGTCAGGGCCAGGTCCGTCGCTGGCGGTAATCCCCCAGACGTCGCGGCCATAACCCTTGAAGCCGAGCGGGTTGTCGATGGCGTAGCGCTGCTGCACCAGCGTGGCGCGGCGGCTGTTCTCGAAATAGTCGATACCCTTGCTGCGCACGAATTTGTCCTGGATCCCTCGAAAGTCTATCCATGCGTGCGACAGCTGGTGCGTGAACAGCGGTCCGCAGTAGAGATAGTCGAGGTCGTAGCAGTGTTTCCACTCATACGTCGTTGTCCATGCCGCGTACGCTTCGCTCGACAACGCATGCGTCGGCGATCCGAGCGCGAGTACGTAGAGCAACAAGGCTTCGTCGAAGCCCTTCCATCGGTATCGGATGAATCCGCTTTCCGGTCGCCAGCCATGACGGATCGTACCGCCGCCTGACTGCATCCACGGCCAGTCCACGCGGCGATAGAGCGCTTGCGCTGTTTCGCGTATTTCACGCTGTGCCGGCGTGTCGGCATCGAAATACGCCGCGGCGGCGAGCATGCCCGCAAGCAGGAATGCGCTGTCGACGCTGGACAACTCCGACTTCCATGCGCGGCGTCCGTCGCGCATATCGAGGAAGTGGTAGTAGAAACCGCGATGGCCGGTGGCATCCGGCTGCGTGCCCTGCGGGCTGTCGCGGAAAAAGCGCAAGGTCGCGAGCGTGCGCGCGATTGCAGCCTGTTCGGTCATCCAGGCATTTTCGATCGCGACCGGATAACACGTCAGCGCAAGGCCGGTTGCGGCGATGCTGGCCGGCCAATCGGGTGCCGTCTTGTCGGCGACCAGCCCGTTGAGCGGATTCGTCTCGTGCTCGAAATAGGCGAATGCCCTGCGTTGCACGTCGCGCAACAGGCGTTCTTCGCTCGATATCGATGGGTCGCCGTGCATTGCTGGAGTCGATTCGCGACGCAGTATGGTTCAGGCGGAGAGATCTATCTCAATCATTCGCGCGCGCGCGCGTTGCCGATCCACATTCCCGCGCCTGCGCCGGCGATCGCGATACCGACAATCAGCAGGTTCCATCCGCGCAGGTTGGTCCAGGCGATATCCACTGCCATGCCAGGCTCCATCTGCAACAGGACCGCGCGCATCGGCAGCCCCAGCAGAGATGCAATCTGCGCAACCGCCTGCAGGTAGAACGAGTACAGCGCCGCGAGTGCGACGCAGCAGATGGCGATCACCGTACCCGTCGATCGAGCCGCATAACCATGCGCTCGCAGTGACCAGACAACGAACAGCGCGACGACAAACGCGAACGCGGCGAGATCACGGCGACTGTAGAGCGACAGCAGGCACCAGATCGCGCCGCCGGCAAGCGCACACATCAGCGCGGTTGCGATACCGATCGCGCGAGGGCGTGGTGACGAAGTCGCGATCATGCCTTGCATTCCCGAGCTGAAGGGCGCGCCCGGATTCGGGCGCACAACGCTCGATGATAGCGGTCGCGAGCTCAGCGTGGTACGCAGTCGATCAAGCGCTTCGTGCCGGTGCAGCGACAACGGTCGCGCGTGAGCGACTCAGGACAGGGTCTCGTGCTCGCGCAGCATCCACGCCTGCGGGAAATGCTGGAAGCCGATGTGCGGGTAATAGCTTTCCGCGGCAGGCGCCGCGAGTAAAAGCAGTTTCGCCTGGGGCGCAGCCAGCTGCGTTTGGCGGATCAATTCCTTGCCGATACCGCTGCGTTGGTGCGATACGCGGACAGCGAGATCGGCGAGGTAGGTCGTCCAGGAAAAATCCGTCACGCAGCGCGAAATGCCGACCAGGAGATTACCGTCCCAGGCGGTCACGGTCAGGTTTGCACAGGCAAGCATCTGCGCGAAACGTGCGTCGTCGTCTATCGGTCGGCGCTCACCGAGCGTCGACGCGCGATACAGGTCGCGTGCTTGTTCAATTCCAGGGCGGTAGTCGTTGCGGTAGGCGATCATGGCGAAAGTCCATTGCGTGCAAGAAAGCCGAGCAGCGAAGCCGGCAGGGGAACATCTGCGGCGATGCGTTCATCCGGTTCTGGCGTCCCATGCACGATGCGCTGCGGCACGATGCCTGCCCAGTGCGGCAAGGCAAGGTCGGCTGGATTGTCCTTGACCCCGCCGCTGCGAATCTTTGCGCTGGCATCCTCGATTTCGAAGTGCAGCACGTGGGTTGCGCCGAGTTCCGTTCGATCGGGCGGGCGCGATTCTGATGCGCGACCTGGGATCAGTGCCTCGACAAATCGAGCCAGAGCCTCGGTTTTTGCGCTTGCGTCTTCAATCAAATGCGCGCGACCGAACGCGACGACCGAGCGATAGTTGACCGAATGATCGAAATGCGAGCGCGCGAGCACCAGCCCGTCGACGTGGGTGACGCTGATGCAGGCTGCGATGCCTTCGCCGAGCTGGTTGACCAAGCGACTCGCCACCGAGCCGTGCAACACCAGCGCGTCGCCATCGCGCGCGTACAGCATCGGAATCACGAAGGGCTGGCCATCCGCGCAAAACCCGACATGCGCGATCATTCCGGCGTCGAGAATTGCGTGGACTGTATTGCGATCGTAGTGCGCGCGCGCCTTGGTGCGCTCGACGCGATGTCGCGCGTGGCGTGGCAGGGGTTTGTCGGGTGTCGGCATTGCGGCTCCGGATCTGCGTCAGGGGGTAAACACTACGGCCGTATATTGGTACCATACAGTTCCACGTTAGCCGGTATCGAGGGAGCCAATCGTGTATCTTGATCTGGATGGACAAGGCGCACGCTATGCGCAACTGATCCGCGCGCTGAAGGGCGCGATCCTCGATGGCCGCGTGGCGGCGGGCGCGCGATTGCCGGCCAGCCGCGCGCTCGCACGTGAAATCGATGTCTCGCGCAACACCGTGCTTGCGGCATACGAACAATTGCAGGCTGAAGGCTTCCTGCTCGGCCGCGTCGGTTCCGGCAGCTTCGTCGCGAACATCGGCAATCCAACGCCGCAAAAACGCTCTGCGAATGGTTTGATCGCGCCGCTGTCCGCGTTTGCGCGTCGTGCGCTCGTCAACACCGATGGGCGTCGCATTCCCGGCCATCAGCACGCGGATCTGCGTTACAACCTGCAATATGGATTGCCACTGGCCAATCCGCTGCTTGCCAGCATGTGGCGACGCGAGGTGAGCCGCGCCGCAGACCATGCCGAGTTCGACTATCCGGATGCGCAGGGTTCACAGGCGTTGCGTGAACAAATCTGCGACTACCTCGCGCGTCGCCGCGGCGTGCCGGCGGCGCCGGAGGATGTATTGATCGTCAGCGGTACGCAGCAGGCGTTCTCGCTTGCGGCGCGCGTGCTGCTTGAAGCGGGCGATACGGTGGTGCTCGAAGATCCGCACTATCGCGGCGCGCGCCAGGCATTCGCTGCCTACGGCGCGCACGCGCGCGGCTGCCGCGTCGATGCGGACGGGCTGGTGCCAGCCGCGCTGCCCACGAGCGCGAGGCTCGCGGTCGTCACGCCTTCGCATCAGTTTCCGACTGGCGCATTGTTGCCACTGCCGCGCCGCGTGGAATTGCTCGACTGGGCCGCGGAGCGTCATGCGTGGCTGATCGAGGATGACTACGATGGCGAGTTCCGTTACGGCGGGCGACCTCTCGCGGCATTGAAGTCGCTCGATCGTGATGGCCGCGTTATCTATATCGGCAGTTTTTCAAAGGCGCTGTTTCCAGCGTTGCGCCTCGGTTACATGGTTCTTCCCGCGGCGCTGCGCGATTCCTTCGTTGCTGCGAAATGGCTGGAGGATCGAGGCTGCGCCGCACTCGAGCAAGCGGCACTCGCACGGTTCATGGGCGACGGCGGCTTCGAACGCCACCTGCGCCGCGCCGCCATAGCGTTGCGCGCCCGCCGCGCGGCAATGTTGAGCGGTCTGAAGCGCCACGCTGGCGATTTCGTCGAAGTCGTCGACTCGAACGCCGGCATGCACCTGACGGCTTGGCTGACCCGCGCCAACCACGGCGATTGCGAGCGGCTTGTAGCGCACGCGCGTGAGCGCGGTCTAGGCCTGTACACGGTTGCGCCCTATTGCATGAAGACTCCGCCGCGACCCGGCCTTGTGCTCGGCTACGCCGGCTTGCCACCGGCAGATATCGAAGCTGCGATGAAGTTGCTGGGGCGCTGTCTGCGTGAGCTGGATCTTCCCGCCGGCGCTCGCGCTGCCGCGTAGGCGGTAGGTGGTTTTTGGGGGAGCGGCGGAAGCCGCGTTGCCGTTGCTCGACCTGCATCGCGGCTTCCGCCGCTGCCACAGGTAGGGATGCCGGTGCTTTAGCCCTCCCCTTCAAGGGGAGGGTTGGGTGGGGATGGTGTTTCCACACCTCTCAGCTGTTGTGCTGTGTTGATCGCGCCACCGTGGGAGCGGCTTCAGCCGCGATGCTTTTTGTGAGGAAAGCATCGCAGCCGAAGCTGCTCCCGCAGACAGTTGCTCACACAACGAAGCGACGCTCGTGCGAACGTTGAAGGGCTGCAGAATGCCCCGATATGGTATGAGAGGCAGCAAGGTGCGCCTGCCGGCATAATAGCCGACCGATTTGCGCGGCTATCGCCGGGCCAGAGACACTATGGGCGCTTACAGCCAGACATCCGAACCGATCCGCTTCGAGCGCGACTGTGACGCCGTGATGGTGCCGCAGGGCGATCGCGTGACCCTGCCGGCAGGGCAAGTTGGTTACATCACGCAGGCGCTGGGCGGCAGCTTCACGCTCTACGTCGACGGCAACCTTTTCCGTATCGCGGGGGCGGATGCCGATGCGCTGGGCAAGGAACCTCCTGCCGCGCTCGAGCTTGCGTCGGATGCGGCCGACTCCGATGTTGAAAAGCTGGTGTGGGACCAACTGCGAACCTGCTTCGATCCGGAAATCCCGATCAATATCGTCGAGCTCGGCCTCGTCTACGATTGTGATCTTGAACGTCTCGATGACGGTCGTCGAAAGGTCAATGTGCGCATGACCTTGACAGCGCCCGGCTGTGGAATGGGCGAGATCCTCGTCGACGATGTACGCACCAAGATCGAAATGATTCCGACGGTCGCCGAAGCCGATGTGGATCTGGTGTTCGATCCGCCCTGGAACCAGACCATGATGTCCGAGGCCGCGCGCCTTGAGACCGGAATGATGTAAGCACTTGCGTTCGCTCCCGTCGCTGCGACGTGCGCCCGCAAGTCATCGTGCCGACGTGCGGCACATAAAGCCTCATCGACGGTTCTTATCTCGCTGGTCGCGTATCGTATGCGTCGATAGGATGCATGATCGGGAGAAATCATCATGAAGCGACGCCTCTACGTGATAGCGCTGGCCTTGTTCTTCGCCAGCCTTGTGTACGACTTTGTCGTCTGGGGTTCATTGCCGCTGTTGCCCGAAGTCGGCACATCGATCGTTGATTCGGCAGGCCGCGAGGCGCCGGTCGCGACAACCTATATCGTGATCGGCAGCCATATCGACGCGGCGGTGCCGGCACTGCAGGCGTTCGGGCAGCGTCATCTGACCGCCGCAATCGGCGAAGGATTCGAGCGCATCCGCGGGGATTCGACCGTCGCGATGGACCTGATCTTCAACACCACCTGGAACGCGCAGCATCGCTGGCTCAAGACGATGTACTGGGCGCCACTGTTTTTTCTTCTGCTGACGTTGGTTTTCTGGGCGCGTCGCCCCAAGCAGGTGCGCACGCTCGGTCGACGCTGAGCGCGCAAAATTCATATCGCGAAATGAATATATTTTCACTTGCGCTTGCACGCGGCGTGTAACCGATTACACGATTGCTGCTCCTCATGTTGCGTTGCAATATGTAGCGACAAAGTGCCAACTCCGTCACAGTTTTCGTGTCGCAATCAGCCTTGCGACCAAGTGCGCGCGGGTGATAGCGTCGACGGGTTCTTTGTGGTCAAGCCATGGGAACCGGTACCCGCCGAGGGGCGCATGGCGCACCCAGAGCTTTTCGCAAAAACATCCCGCCGCCAGGCCATGAGAGGGGCTTGGCGACGGGATGGATGCGACCGAGGGGCAACGGAGCTTGCGACGGCGCCGCGGTGATCGCGGCATAACTCAA
>JBDSNK010000019.1:0-8612 GCA_039915385.1 Dokdonella sp. | reverse complement strand
GGTGTAAGCGCTGAGCTGATTCGCGCGGTGACTAGAAGTCGAAGCCGTCCTGAAACAGTCCGTCTGTATCGCACTGCGAATACCACGGCGCCATGTGGGTAATTGCATCCCACGCCGCGCTGGGCGTGGCTGCGAGGCGGTTTGGACAGAGCTCCCCGACCCGCAACGAAGACGGCGGTTCTCCGACACTTCCACTCAACAGGTTGTAGCCGACGATAAACCACTGCAGTCGGGGCAAGTTTGCTATTGCCGGAACGGGACCGGTAAGCAGGTTGCCGGCGAGGGTAACCTCTTGCAAATTGGCCAAGCCTTCCAGTGGCGGGATACCACCCGTGAGTTGATTGCCGTCGAGGGACAGATCGCGCAGATTGGACAGCCCTTGCAGCGGCGGAATCGTTCCGGTGAGCGTCCCGTTATACGAAAGGTCCACATCGACGAGCAGCGGCGATCCGCTCCAATCGGGGATTGGGCCGCTCAGCTGATTGTTGGTGAGATTCAGGAACTTCAGTTGCCCGAGGCCGGCAAGCGAGGGAATACCGCCGGAGAAATGGTTTTCCTGAAAGCGTATCGCCCATAGCGACGGAGCGAACGGAAATGCAGGAATCTGTCCGGACAACTGATTGTGACTGACATCGATCGTAAGCAGTTGCGTCAACGCTGCGAGCGATGGCAGCGAGCCTGTGAGCTGGTTGTACGAAAGTTCCAGAGTACGCAGATTGACCAGGCCATCGAGCGATGGGATCCCGCCTGAAAGGTTGTTGTTGTTGAGCCGGAGGTATTGCAGGTTTGACAGGCCTTGCACCGAAGGGACCGGTCCACTGAAGGCATTGTTCCGTAGCTCGACGCCCGTCAATCGTGTGAGAACCGAAAGAGGCGGTATCGTCCCGCTCAATGCGTTGTAATCGAGCGCAAGCCACTCAAGATTCGGAAGCCCGTCGAGTGGTGGGAGCTCGCCACTCAGGTGGTGAGCAGTGAGTCGGACATAGATGACCGAAGCGCCATCAGCCGAGCACGTGATGCCCTCCCATGTGCATTCAGTGCCCGGCGCACCGTTCCAGCCGTCGCGGAAGTTCCAGTTGTCGCCATCGGTCGCCGCGTAAAGCGCGAGCAGAGCGGCGCGCTCGGTATCCGGTATCTGCGCATGGACCTGTGACGACACCGCAGCGAACAGTGCAAGACAAACGGCAAAACGACGTGAAACGGGCATGTTGATGGCGCGACCGCGACGAATGGCGCGCGACTATAGCTGAAGCCGAAGCCGAACTCTTCGGTGACCTGTTCAAGCTGGTGCCCGAGATGTCTGCCGCGGTGGTTGATCGACGGCCTGTGTAAATCCGTCTTCCGTCGCGATCGAACACCATCCCCACCCAAACCCTCCCCTTGAAGGGGAGGGCTTCAGAGCATCAGCGCGACGACGAATACCGAGACGTCGCGTCGCGCAGCAATGTCGCTGTTTTAGCTATCCCCTTCAAGGGGATGGCTTCGGAGCATCAGCGCCACGACCGAGACTGGGCTCCACGCAAGCAATTCGCTGCTTTAGCCATGCCCTTGAACGGGATGGCTTCGGAGCAAAAGATCCGCCGCACGCTCGGCAATCATGATCGTCGGCGCATTCGTGTTGCCGCCGATCAGCGTCGGCATGATCGACGCATCGACGACGCGCAGGCCTTCGATGCCACGCACGCGCAGTTCGCTGTCGACGACCGATGCTTCGTCGTTGCCCATGCGGCAGGTGCCGACCGGGTGATAGATCGTCTCGGCCTTGCGTCGGATGAAGGCGACGAAGTCCGCCTCGTAGCGTGCGGCTGCGCCCGGAAATATCTCTTCGCCGCGAAACGCCGCAAAGGGTTCCTGCGCAAGGATCTCGCGTGACGCGCGCGCGCCCTCGACCATCATCTTCAAATCGTGGCCCTCGGCATCGCCGAGGTAGTTTGGCTGGATCGATGCGGCCGCGTGTGGATCGGCCGAGTGCAGGCGAATCGTGCCGCGGCTCTTTGGCCGCAGGCTGCACGCGTGCAAGGTATAGCCGAAGCCGTCGAGACGATGACGGCCATGATCATCCAGCAACGCCGGCACGAAATGGAACTGCAGATCGCAGCGCTCATCGGCCGCGAAGCGCGAGCGCATGAATCCGCCAGCTTCGGCAATGTTGGAGCTGCCGATGCCGTCGCGCTTGAACAGGAAACGCAGCGCGACCGCGAGATCGTTGGTCTTGTCGTAGGTGATCGGCTGGGTCGAGCGCACCAGGGTGCAGATGTCCAGATGATCCTGCAGGTTCGCGCCGACGCCGACATGATCCTGCACGAGCGCAATGCCGTGTTCGCGCAGATGATCAGCGGGTCCGACGCCCGATAGCATCAGCAACTGCGGCGAGTTGATGGCACCGCCGGCAAGAATCACGCAACCGGCCTCGGCGCGTTCGCGCTTGCCGCGATGGCGATACTCGACCCCGCTTGCACGTGCGCCATCGAACAGCACGCGCGTGGTCAAGGCGCGGGTCACCACGCGCAGGTTTTTGCGCGCCAGCGCAGGGCGCAGATAGGCGACGGCGGATGAGCAGCGTGCGCCGTTCTTCTGCGTAACCTGATACAGGCCGAATCCTTCCTGCGTGGCGCCGTTGAAATCGCCATTGCGCGCGAAACCGGCCGACGCCGACGCATCGATGAAAGCGTCCGACAAGCGATTGCGGTAGCGCAGGTCGGAAACCCCGAGCGGTCCTTCCGCGCCGTGCAAGGCGCTGGCGCCGCGCGTGTTCCCTTCACTGCGCTTGAACACCGGCAACACATTCGACCAGTCCCAGCGCGGGTCGCCGCTGGCCGTAGCCCACTCATCGTAGTCGCCGGGGGTGCCGCGCGTGTAGCACATCGCATTGATCGAACTCGACCCGCCGAGCACCTTGCCGCGCGGCCACCACAGACGACGCCCGCCGAGATGGGGTTCGGCTTCAGTCGTGTAGTTCCAATTCACGCCCTTTTTGCCGACCAGCTTGGCGAGGCCCGCCGGCATGTGGATGAACGGATGCCAATCACGACCGCCCGCTTCGAGCAGGAGCACGCGATGCGCCGGGTTCTCGCTGAGGCGGTTCGCCAGTACGCACCCGGCCGAGCCGGCGCCGACAATGATGTAGTCGTAGGTCATCCGGCGAGCGTATGCGGCTGCGTTAGAGTCGTTACTCCAGAATTTCCAGCGCATCGCCGATGCGCACCACGCCGTGCCCGCGCGGGATCAGGTTCTGCCCAAAAGTGACGCCATCCGGGCTGCGCCGATACGTGGTCAGCGTGCGCAACGGCTCGCCGCTGGGATCGCGCTCGCCGCGTTCGAAGTCGACCGTCGTGAATACACAGCGCACGCAAGCCTTCGCCACTTCGAACTCGACGGCACCGATGCGCACGCGCTTCCAGCCATCCTCCGCATGCGCCACGGTGCCGGCGACGACGAGGTTGGGGCGAAAACGCAGAATCGGCACCGGCTGCGCGAGCTTCGTGTTGAGGTGGTCGAGCGCGGCCTGTGAGATCAACAGCAACGGAAACCCGTCAGCGAGACTCGTCTCGTCTTCGTCGCGGCCGTACTTGCCGTCGTACTTCGCATTGACCTTGCGCACGCAAGCCTTGTCCATGTGCACCAGGCGCAGCGGCCTGTGCAGGAAGGTCGAAAGCCAGGCATGCGCAGCTGCATCGGCGAGCAAGGGCGTCACCGCTGCACCCCAGACTGCCGTCTCGACACGTGCGCCATCGGCGCGCGGCGTGTCGACGCGCAACGCCGGCATCCCGGGCGCTTCCAGCTGCAGCGCGTCGCCATCCGGTCGCGCGCGCACCAGGGTCAGCGCGGCAATCTCGCGGCCAGTAAGGAACTTGCCGTCGACGTCGACGACCATCCAGCGGCGGTCGTGGGCGAGTCCGCGCGGTTCGACCACGGCGGTTGCGAGCGGCAAGGGTGCGCCGGACTTCAATGGAAAGACGTGAATGGCTGAGAGGGTCGGCTTCATCTGTCCAGTATGCCGCGTCGGCGTGTGATGTCGACAGCCGTGCGAAGGCAACGATCGCGCACATGCTTGTGCAGGCTGCGTGCGCACAGGCGCATCGATCCCGCGTGCTAGGCTCGCCACTCACCCAGAGGGAAATCGCGTGCCAGCCGAATATCTGAGTTCCGTATGGCAACGGTTCTACCTCTGGCTGCGAAGCCAGATCAAGCCTCATGAGGTGCCGGCGGTTGCGATTGCCTTCGTATATTTTATGTGCGTCCTCGCCGCGTACTACGTCATCCGCCCGGTTCGCGACCAGCTGTCTGCAGCGGTCGGGTCGACCGCGCTGCCCATCTTCTATACCGCGACCTTCGTTGCGACGCTTGCGTTGGCGCCATTGTTCGGGGCCCTGGTCGCGCGCTTCCCGCGACGACGCTTCGTGCCGATCGTCTACCTGTTCTTCATCGCCGGAATGGTCGTGTTCATCCCGCTATTCAAAGCGCAGGACTCGATTGACGCGCGCTTGCTGGGTACGGCGTTCTTCGTCTACGGCAGCGTATTCAACCTGTTCGTCGTATCGGTGTTCTGGAGTTTCATGGCCGACCTGTTCGACGCCGAACAGGCGCACCGGCTGTTCCCGATCATCGCGCTCGGCGGCGCGGTCGGTGCGATCGCCGGACCGGCCATGACCAAGAGCCTGGTTTTCGTCGTCGGCGTGTCCGGCCTGCTGGTCGTCTCCGCCACCCTGCTCGGCCTGTCGATCGGCTGCATCGACGCGCTCTCGCGCTGGTCGCAGCGTCATCCTGTCATGGGCGACGATCGCCGCGAGCAGCGCATCATCGGCGGCAGTTTTCTGGCCGGCGCCATCGAGACGTTGAAATCGCCGCTGATGCGCCGCGTCGCGCTGCTGATGCTGCTTGGCGACGCTGTCGGCACAGTCATCTATGCGCTGCTCGCGGACTACAGCGGCGCGACGTATGTAACGCGCGAAGCGCGCACGAACTTCGCGGCCAGCATCGATCTCTACGCGAACATCCTGCAGGCAGTGTTGCAGATCACCGTCACGCGTGGGCTGATGGTGCGCTTCGGTCCGGCACCGCCGCTCGCGCTCGACGGCCTGATCAAGGCACTGATGCTCGCTGGCCTTACGGTATTCGCGGGCCCGTGGATCGCGGTCGTCGCCGTGGTCACCCGTGCGAGCGCCTACGGCGTGTTCAAGCCGGCCTTCGACAGCCTCTACACGCGCGTCGACGCCGAGACGCGTTACAAGACCAAGAATTTCATCGACACCGCTGTCTGGCGCTTCGGCGACGTCGCGGTCACCAGCGGATTCAACGGTCTGCGCGCGCTCGGCACCGCGCTGCCAGGATTCGCGGCAATGGCGATATTCGCGGCGGGCTGTTCGAGCTGGGTCGGTTGGCGCGCGGCGCGATCACTGGAAGCGCGCGGGAACGATCGAGCCCACACCGATCAAACGCGCGCTGCTCAAACCCTGGAATAACTCCACGACTGCATACGTCCATCGCGATACGGCATCACGCCGTGGAAGGCGCGTGGGTCGGCGTCGAACACGAGCGGCAGGAAATGGCGGTCGCCTTCCCACATCGGCAGTTCATCAAGGCGGTCGACGTTGACCCACTCCAGCGTGCCTTCCGGATTGCTTTCCATCGGCGTGCCTTCATAGCCCGTGATCAGAAAAATGAAACCGAGCCAGTCCTCGCCGTGCTTGCCGAAACCCGGCCAGTTCAAGGTGCCGCGCAGGCAGAGGTCAGTGCATTCGATACCGGCTTCCTCGCGGATCTCGCGCCGCATGCCGTCAAGCACGTCCTCGTGCGGATCGAGCTTGCCGCCGAGACCGTTGTACTTGCCCAGGTGCTGGTCTTCGGGGCGCGCGTTGCGATGGATCATCAGCACGCGACGACGGTCGGGTGAGAGCACGTAACCGAGGGTTGCGACGATCGGTGTATAGGGCATCGTGGACATCGGCAGGACCGGGTCGGCAATGATAACCGGCGACGCTACACTGCAAACATCGCTTGCACCGGACGAATGCGCGCATGACCATCGAAACGATTTCCGAGCAGTCCTGCTTCAGCGGCGTGCAGGGCTTTTATCGACATGCATCGCAGGAAACCGGCGGCGCGATGAAGTTCGGCGTGTTCCGCCCGGCCCTCACAGCGCAGGCGAAGGCGCCCGTGCTGTACTACCTCGCCGGCCTTACATGCAATGAGGAGACGTTCGCCATCAAGGCGGGCGCGCAGCGGCTGGCGGCGGAACTCGGCCTGATCCTGGTCACGCCCGACACCAGTCCGCGCGACACCGGCATCGAGGGCGCGACCGGCGACTGGGAATTCGGCGAAGGCGCGGGGTTTTATGTCGACGCAACGTCGCCTGCATTTGCGCAGCAATTTCGCATGTACAGCTACGTGACCCATGAATTGCCGGCGATACTGCGCGCGAACTTTGCCGTCGCCGACACGTCTCGCGAAAGCATCTTCGGTCACTCGATGGGCGGCCATGGCGCGTTGACGATCGCGCTGAAGAATCCCGCACGCTATCGCTCGGTGTCTGCGTTTGCGCCAATCGTCGCTCCGTCCGGCGTGCCATGGGGGCAGAAGGCACTGCCGCGTTACCTCGGCGAGGACCGCGCAATCTGGCGCCAGTACGACACCTGCGCGCTGATCGCCGAAGGCGCGCGGTTTCCCGGCGAGATCCTCGTCGACCAGGGCGGCGGTGACAAATTCCTCGACACGCAGTTGCAGCCCGAACAGCTTGAACGCGCGTGCGCCGATGCAGGCCAGCCATTGAACCTGCGTCGCCATGCCGACTACGACCACAGCTACTGGTTCATCCAGAGCTTTGTCGCCGATCATCTGCAGCACCATGCGCAGGCACTGCATCGCTGACCTGGACGCGACGCATCAGGCGCGGTGCGTGGTGCGCACATTCGCGCTCGCGTTGCGTCAGTGCGACGGTGTCGCTTTCGCCTGCGTCGAGTCCGGCTTCAAGGCTTCGATCTGCGCGAGCCGATCGTGCGCCGCCACCGTCATCTCATGTTTCTCGCCGAGCTTCGTCAGCTGCCGTTCGTAGGCGGAACGCGCAAGCGCTTCGCCCGCTGCACGATCTCCGGCTTCGGCCTGCGCGAGTCCGAGCACGCTTTCGGTATTCACCACGAGCGGATGGTCCGCCGGCAAGCGTGCCTTGCGCACGCGCAGAGAAATCTCAAGCAGGGGGATTGCCTCATGCGGCTTCCCGGCCAGCAACAGCGCCTGCGAATAGACGTTCGCCGCATAGCCGGCGCCGGGATGATCCTGCGGCAGCTTCTGCGCGATCGCCCATGCGCGCGCACCGTGCTCGAGCGCAGCGGCGACATCCTTGCGCAGCACATCGTGATACGTCATCGACGCCAGCGTCGAGGCAACGCCCGGATGATTCTCGCCAAGCAAGGCGACGCGCATCTGCAGCGCCTCGTCGTAAGTGGCTGCTGCGGCATCGCGTTGACGGTTGTCGTCGAGCGACACCGCAAGATTACTGAGCGCCTGTGCGAGCAAGGGGTTTCCCTTCGGATACACACTGCGCAATGAACCGACCGCCTGCCGCTGCAACACGAGCGCTCCAGCAAAGTCACTGCGCGTGCCCTTGATCAGCGCAAGATCGTTCATTGCCTCCGCACGCGCGTCGATTGCATCGTCGGGCAATTCGGCCAGCGCCGTCTCGAGCCAGCGCTGCGCTGCAGCCGCGTCGCCACGCGCATCTTCGAGCAGCCCGAGTTGGTTGGCGCTGTCGCCGCGCTGAAGCGGCGTGCCCTCAGCCACCGATTGCTGCCGCGCGGCCTGCAGAAACTTGCTGGCGGCCGCGAAATCGCCACGCGCGACAAGCGCCGCACCGAGCGTGAGGCGCGCGTCGATCACATTGCGCGGTTGCGCGGAACGCTCGGCGGCCGCGAGCGCCAGCTCGCCGCTGTGCACGGCCTGGTCCACGTCACCGAGTGCAGCGTGCGTTTTTGCCAGGGTCAATTCGGTCGCTGCGAGGATCGAAGGTTCCGCCGCGAGTTCGCGCTCGGCTTGTCCTTCGGCGCGACCGATGACATCGACCACCGTCACGTTGCGTCCGAGGTCAGCCGGATCGGCCGAGGCCAGCATGTGCTGCAGGAATGCATTCACGCGTTCGGCCTTGTCGCGTTCCGCGCGCGCAAGACGCGCCTGCTCGCGCGCCTCATGTGCCTGCGTCAATGCGACCAATGCGCTGCCTACCAGCATCGCGGCAACCAGCGTCACCAGCATGACGCCGACCCGATGGCGCAGCACGAACTTGCGTGCGCGGTAGCGCCAGCCGGCATGCACCGCGAGTACGGGCTCGCCGCCAAGATGACGGCGCAGGTCGTCGGCAAATTGCGCGCAGGACGCGTAACGGTCTCGCGCCTGCTTCGCCATTGCCTTGAGGATCACGTGATCGAGATCGCGGTCGATGCTGCGGCCACGCGGCAGCAGGCTGCTTGGGCGTCGCGGCTGCGCCGTCTCCACGACGCGCGCGATATCCGATGGCGCATTCGACACGATCGAATACGGCCGTTTTCCGGTGACCAGTTCGTACAGCAGCACGCCGAGCGAATAGATGTCGCTCGACGTTCCGATCACGTCGCCACGCACCT
>JBDSNK010000013.1:0-14656 GCA_039915385.1 Dokdonella sp. | reverse complement strand
ATGGCCGCTGGCGCTGAGCGGAGCGGTGCCGCGGTCAGATCGGTTAGCCTTGGGCAACGAAAAGGTCATCTCCTGGACCGCACGCATGCCGACGACTCGCCGCATCACCATTCACCCATCCCAGGCGGCTATCGAACAGGGCTTGAGTGATATCCAGGCGCAGCTCAAATTGCCCAGCGGATTTCCAGCGGAAGTGGAAGTGGCAGCCGCGCAGGCGGCGGCGAGCCCGCGAATGCCCGATCTCGATCGCACCGACGTTGCGCTGGTCACGATCGATCCAGCGGAATCGATGGACCTGGATCAGGCGATGTTCGTTGAGCGGAACGATGGCGGTTATCGGGTGTATTACGCGATCGCCGATGTCGCTGCGTTCGTGACCGCAGGTGATCCGATCGACATTGAGGCGAACAAGCGCGGCGAAACGCTGTACGGCGCGGATTCGAAAATTCCGCTGCATCCTAAAATACTATCTGAAGGCGCGGCCTCGCTGCTGCCCGATCAAATACGCCCCGCGTTGCTATGGACGATCGCGCTCGATTCGACCGGCGAGACGATCGGCATCGATGTACGACGCGCCCGCGTCAGAAGTCGCGCCAAGCTCAACTACGTCGACGTTCAGCGCAGCATCGATGCCGGTGGCGCCGATCCGATGTGGGCGGTGTTGCGTGAAATTGGCGAGCTGCGCGCGCAGCGCGAGCAGGCCCGCGGCGGTATCAGCTTGCCGCTGCCCGAGCAGGAATTGCGCTTGAACAACGGCGTGTGGACGGTGGAGTATCGCGCGCGCCTGGCGGTCGAGGATTGGAATGCGCAGATATCCCTACTGACCGGCATGGCCGCGGCGCAGCTGATGGTGCGGGCAAAGGTCGGCATCCTGCGCACCTTGCCCGATGCCGATCCGATGGCGATCGAGCGCCTGCGACGCACGGCCAGCGCGCTCGGCATTGCGTGGCCGCAAGAGCAGAGGTATCCGGATTTCATCCGTTCGCTCGATCCAACCAAGCCCGCGCATATGGCCATGCTGACTGCATCGACCTCGGTATTGCGCGGCGCCGCCTACGCTGCCTTCAACGGCAGCTTGCCGGTACAACCGCGGCAATCTGCGATCGCGGCCGAGTATGCGCATGCGACCGCACCCTTGCGCCGCTTGGTGGATCGTTATGCCGGTGAAGTTTGCGTCGCGCTGTGCGCACAGCAACCGGTTCCGGCATGGGTTTTGGCTGCGTTGCCCGGCCTCCCCGCGACCATGCAGCTGGCCGATCGTCGCGCAAGCAAGTATGAACGCGCGGTCGTCGATCTGGTCGAGGCGACCGTAATGGCGTCGCATGTCGGTGATATCTTCGATGGAACAATCGTCGAGATCGCGCACGACGATACGAAGAAGGGCATCGTCATGTTGCGCGACCCTGCGATCGAGGCACCGATTGCAGGCGGCGCTGACCTTCCGCTGGGTGCTGCGATCAAGGTCAAGCTGGTCGCTGCCGATGTTGCCACGCGATCGATTCAATTCGTGCCGGCCTGAGCGTGCGAGGGCATCGCCACCGGCGCTGCGCGGGCCAATGCTACGATCATCCGGAAATCTCGCTTCGAGGGCAGGTTTTGCATGGAGCAGGCGTCCCAATTCTGGTTTGACGATGTCCATGTCGATGTCACGGCACACAGCGTGCGCAAGGGCAGCATCGAACGCGCGCTCGAACCAAAAGCGTTCGCGGTACTGCTGGAGTTCCTCGCCCGCCCAGGCGAACTGCTGACGCGCGATCAACTGCTCGACATCGTATGGGGGCATCGCCACGTGACGCCCGGCGTGTTGAATCGCGTCATTGCCAATCTACGCCGGGTGCTTGGCGACGACACCGTCGAACCGCGCTACATCGCAACCGTGCATGGGCTCGGCTACCGCTTCATCGGCGTATTGAAAAGCAATCCGACCGCAGAGCCCTTGCGCGCGAGCGTGCCTGCCGCGTCATCCGTGTCGTCGTTGCACAATTCCGGCGACGCGATCATCACCGGGCGCCGGCACGATGATGTGCATCCAGAACCTACACCGTCGCGCGTCGGCGGCGCTCGCCACGTGTGGTGGGTTGTCGCGTTGCTGATTGTGGTGTCGGCATCCATCGGGATCTCAATGCGGCGCCATCCTGGCTCGGCTACGTTGACGCCACCACGTGCGGCGCGTGGGGCGGGTCTGGCGGTGCTGCCGTTTTCCGCGCGTAGTGATGACACCGAGCTCGGTGCCGCCGTCGAAGGTCTTTCCGAAAGTTTGACCGACGCGTTTGCACGCACGGCCGACCTGCGCGTGGCGGGCCGCGAATCGGTGTTGGCGCTGGGACGTGGACACGGCAGCGTGCAGCACATCGCCGATGCGCTCGACGTCGACTACGTGTTGAGCGGGGAAGTGCAGGCCAACGCGAACGCGATCGATCTGCATATTGGGCTGTGGCGGCGCGGCGAGACTGCGCCAGTCTGGGTCGACGAGCAGTCGATGCCGCGTGATCAACTTTTCCGCGTGGTTGTGCCGTTGATCGAGCGCGTACGCATGACCGTCTTGCCGGCTCTGACGCCTGAGCCGGCGCCGCCGCAAGCGGCGATACCCGCGCAAGATCTGTATTGGCTCGGCCGTCGCTACTGGTATCAACGCACGCCAGCCAGCCTTGCGCGTGCGCTCGGCTATTTTCAGAGCGCCGTTGCTCAAGACGCGCACTACGCGCTGGCCTACTCCGGCATCGCCGATACCTACATGTTGTTGTACGAATACGGCGACATAACGCTCGACGAAGCATCGGCGAAAGCGCATAGCGCCGTCGCGCGCGCGAAGGAACTCAAGCCCGATCTTGCCGACGCATACGCATCGGAAGGATTGATGCTGCTCGACGGCGGCGATGCGCCGATGGCAATCGTTGCTCTTGAACAAGCCTTGAAGTTGGCGCCGCGATTGCCCAACGCTCGCCTCTGGTACGGCACGGCGCTGGCTTGCGATGGACGCGTACGCGAAGCGCGCGACTGGCATGCGCGGGTCGAGGAGGACGATCCGTTGAATGCGATCGTGCAGACCTATCTCGGCGTCGATGAGATGCTCGCAGGGAACGAGGATGCGGCGACGGCGCGGTTCCGGCACGCGATTGAACTGGATCACGACTATGTGGAATCGTACTGGCAACTCGCGTTCCAGCACGAACTGCACGGGCGCCTGCGCGACGCCGCATCGGTATTTCGCGAGGCGCAGCGACAACAGGGAACGAATGCTTGGACGTCGCTCAACCAGGCCTACAACAGCTTGCTCATGCGCGATGCGGACGGAGCTGCGCGACTCGTCGAAGACGCCGACGGCACCTCGCCGCTCGATCGGCTGGAAGTGCTGGTCTGGGCGCGCAACCAGCAGGGGCGCGGCGAAGAGGTGCGCAAGCGTGTCGAGGGTCTTGCGGCCGGAGCGGCGAGCGCAGGGCGGCGTCGTGCCTTGCTCGCTTCGATTGATGTTGCCGTCGGACGCGATGACTACGCGCGCGCCGGCTACGATGCCTTGTTCGCGGCCAATGTCGGACGCGGCGACGTATTTTTCCGGCCGTGGATACCCAATCTCGGTCTGGGCCATTTCGCTGCATGGATCGCCTTGCTGCCCGCCGACGCGCCGGTGCGAACGGCGGCCATCACCGCCTATGCCGCGCAGCTCGACCGTTATGCAGCCAGCGGCATGCGCGTGCCGGTGCTGATCTATCAACGCGCCTTGCTTGCGGCACTGCGCGGGGATGCCTCAGTCGCCGAGAAAACGTTGGACGAGGCGATTGCCGCTGGCTGGCTGGATGCCGGTGCACTCGAGCGTGATCCGGGCTGGCGACCGTATGCGAAAACCGCGTGGTTCAACGCGGCGCAGCAGCAACTTGCGCAACGCACAGCCGTCGTGCGCGCGACGGCAGCGGAGAGTTGAGTGGGTGTTCTGGCGCGTCGACCAGCGAGGCAAGCTGCCGCAATTGGACGCCATTGCGCACGATGCGATGGGAGGCGCCGACCACGCGGGCACATCCGGCATCGCGAGGGCATCGGAGCGATTGGATTGCGCGAATTACTCGAATCCGCTGCCGAAGATGCGGTCGGTTGAAAGACGCATGGTGCCGAACAAGGTGGAGCTGGTGTTCGGATCCAGTACGTATCCGGCGGTGGTGAAACGTCCGTTGCCATCCGCGATTACGCTGACCCAGCGACTGTTCGCGCCCCACGGGGTGCCGCTCGACTGGGTTGGACGACGCCAGCGTTGTTCGCTGACCCAGCCGTCGGTTGCGCGCACGAGGGCCAGCGATGGATCGAAGGTGACGCTGTTGTTGGGTTCGTCGTACAGGCCTTGTTCGCCGACGATTGCGAGCCGATCGCCATCCAGCACGGCAGCGAATGGATTCGTCGTCACGATCGGTGGTGCCTGGCAAAAGGCATCGTTGTTGCCGCCGAATACCGTTTTGCCGGCGACGCCGAATGCGGCATCGGGCGTGCCGTTGACGCCGCGCAATTTGGCGACGCCGACGCCGGCGGCGCAGTCAAGGCTGACCTTGGCGACGACGTACACTTCGTCCGCGGCGCGCCCGCCACCGGTCGTCGCAACGATCGCAACGGCCGCGTCCGCGGGGAAATTCTGGGCAAGGTTGAACGGCGTGGGCTGGAAGCCGCCATCGCCGAAATCACTGAACAACGCTCCGGAATTGCCGTCGATCGCGAGCGCGACCGTATCGCTGAGCTGGCCCGTCGAGGGGTACTGGCCGCCGACATAGACCGTCGGGTTCGGTGTATTCGTGCGCACCGCGGCGACACTGGTTGCAATGACGCTGCAATTGCTTGCCGACACGCACGACGAATCGGCCGCGATGTAGTCGTTGGCGCCGTTGCCGAATGGTCCGAATGTCGTGTCGACATGCAGTGTGCCGTTCGGGGTGAAGGTCGGGAATCCGTTGGTTCCGATCGCGAAGCGCTTCGCCGTGATGATATGGCGATAGTCCGACAAGCTCGGAGCCGGCACGATGTAGTTGCCAATCGCGATCAGCATCGGGCACGAAAGCACGCCGTTGCAATTGGGTATCGAGTAAGCGACGAGTCCGGCGGCGCCTTCATCGAGGCTGGTGGTGAACGCGCCGTAGATGTCGATGAAGCTGCCGTCCTCACGGAACGCGAGCACGTAGACATCGCTGTCGTTGACTGCGGCCGGCGCATCCATCAGTACGTAGATGAAACCAGCGATCACCGCGATGTCGCGCACCGCGCTGAACGTGTGCGCGTTGCTGTTCGGATAGTCGACATACATGTTGTTGAAGTAACTGTACGTCGGCGTCGGGCTCGGCCATGGCACGCGACTGCCGTCGCTTCCGTAGCGCACGAGTCCGACGTTGTTGCTGTTGGCGCCGGCCGGCTGGAACGCTGCCGGCACGATGCCCGCGACGACCAAATCGCCATTGGAGAGGCGCGCGAGCTTGCTCGCTATCTGATAGTTCTGCGTGGTGATCGCGGCGAAGCGGTCTTCGAGCATGACGCCGCCATCGAAGCTCGGATCGTAGTCGTAGGGATCGGTCGGCAACGGCACTGCCGCGGTTGCGTGCATGGCAAGCGCGAGCAACAGCGAACTTGAGTAGTTGCGATTCATGGTGATCTCCGCAGCAAGTCGATCCGGTGTCGCCTGGCGCCTTCCATCGAAACGTTGGGCAAGGGGAATCCGTTCAATCGAAGCCATTGCGAAAAATGCGATCGGACCCGCCGACCACGCCAGCGGCGTGCCAGAAGCCGCCGTCGAGGCGCAGGCCGCCGGCGGCACTCTGCACGACCGGATCGCTCGGACCGATCGTGCCGTCGAGCATCCACGTGCCGCCGTACATCTTGGTCCCGCCGGTGCCGACCACGTCTGCTTGCAGTTCGTATCCGCCACCTTGCGCGAGCGAGCCTGCTGACGTTGCGGAAGAGTGCAGCAGCATTGCGAGTGCGATTGCGCCCAGCGTGTGCAATGCGGCGCGACGCCGTGTGACGGAAATCATGGCCGATCCTGCGGCAGTGTCTTCATGGACGACGCATCGCAAGCACCGGCAACACCCTCGGGCGTTGCGCGTGCGAGATGGTCGGCTGCGAGGATGACAGCCACCGTGCTTGCGCCTGTCAAGTCAGTGATCGACATGTTCTTCTCCGTGATACGTGCGGTGTTGAGTCCGTGGCAGTCGTCGGATTGCTCAGTCGAAGCCGTTGCCGAAGATCGCGTCGTCACTGTTGACGACAAAGCTTTCATCCGTGCTGCCGTCAGCGTTCAGGCGCGACAGGTACGCATGCGGTGTCCCGTTGACCTGCGTGAAATAGCCGCCGATCAGAATCTTCCCGGCCGGCGTCACGACCAGGCGCGCGACCTGGTTGTTGACCGCAGGGTGAAATGAAACGTCGAGGGTTCCGTCCGCGTTCACGCGCTGCACGTTGTCGAGCGAGCCCTGCCCGTGAAAACCGCCAATCAGGATTTTCCCGTCGGCGAGCAGTGCCATCGAATAGACGCCGAGCAGGTTGGCTGACGTCGCGTTGGCGCTGAATGCGGAATCCGTCGAGCCGTCCGGGTTCAGGCGCGCGAGTGTGACGGATCCGGCGACATCCAACAGCGCGAAGCCGCCGCCGACGAGTATCTTTCCATCCGGCTGCGGTGAGATGGCATAGACGACATTGTTGTTGTTGGCCGCATTCCACGCGAATGCCGGATCGATCGAGCCGTTCGCATCGAGTCGTGTGAGGCCGAACACACTGGTGGCATTCACGTTCGGGAATTCGCCCCCGAAGAAAAGTTTCCCGCCGGCAGCCTGTTGGATCGTCCATACCGCGCCCGTATTGCCGCGTGCGAAATTCGGATCAAACGTCGCATCGACGCTGCCGTCAGCGTTGATACGGCCGGCACGATTGTGCGGCGTCCCTCCGATGAACTCGAAGTCGCCGCCAATCACAATCTTGCCATCGGATTGCACCACGATGGCTTCGGCGGCCCCGTTTCCACTGATGTCCGCGAATCCCGCTTCGACCGTGCCGTTGGGCAGCAGGCGCAGCAGATGAGGCTCGTAGCTGCTTCCGACATGCAATGTGCCGCTGGTGATCACCTTTCCATCCGCCTGCACCGCGATGCTGTTGAAATACGCAGCGGGCCCGCTGCGCGGAACGAAACCCAGATCGACCGAACCATCGGGCCAGAGCCGCACGAGGTTGTCGCGCGCGACGCTGCCGGCATGCGTGAAGCCGCCACCAACCAGGATGCGACCGTCCGCTTGCAGAACCATCGAGGCAACCGCTCCATCGAGACCGGCTGCCGCGCAGAGGCCCGAGGCTGTCATTGCGATCGTCACGGCAAGCCGCACGTGGCAGCGCAGAGCGCAATTGCGCGAGACGCCAGCGGCGCCGATGGCGAATGGTGGCAGCGTGTAGCTATCGTCATCGGCGCGCGCTTTCGTCGGCATCGCGGTCGAATCGGCGAGAAGCGACCTTGCAAATTCTGCCCGGCTTGTAGCGAGCGAACCGCAGGAAAAATGCCGGGTGCGCATCAGGGCTGCACAGCTGGAAGTGGAACACTGGACAAGGCTGCGGACGGCGTGGGATGCGACGGCGCAGCCACGGGAAAAATCGTCATCGTCTCGGGCTGTCGGAACAAGGTCGGGTGCAGATACTTGCCACGCTCGGCTGCCAGTTTGTCGACTTCGGGGATGATGCGATGTGCCTCGGCGTACGCATCATGGCGTGTGCCCGTCACTTGCCAGGACACCTGCGCGCCCGACGCGCCACCCGCCAATTTGAAGCGATTGCCGCGGATGCGTTCCGCGACATACAACGTCGGTGCGGGCTGGTCGAGCGCGGTGAGCTGGTAACGGAAATCCTGATTCAGTGCTTCGAAATATCCCGGCATTTCCACCCACGCTTCGCCGCGCGCATCGAGCGTCGCGATGCCGTCGTAGATGTTCTTCATGTCCGGCGATTCGACGAACGAGTGATAGAGATATTTGTTCGCCGGATCGAGTGGATGATCGATCTGGAAACTGCCGGCAGCCTTGCTGAGCGTTCCGGTCACCTGCACATTGCCGACGAACTTGCCGGCGAGGCCGCTGGACAGACTGAGTCCGTAATCGCCGGTGCCGGTCGATGTCTGTCCATACACACCCACGCCAAGGCTGCTGTTTCCCTGCACGCCGTAGCTCACATTGGTCGAGGATTGTCCGTACAGGCCACTGCCGGCGCCGCTGCCCTCGTAGTAGCCCGCGACACCGTTGCCGCTGCTGGTTTCGCCTTCCACGCCGGTCGCGCCGATGCCGTGGACGCCGATCCCCGATGTCGATTCCCCGCGGACGCCTTCGCTCGAAGATAATGTCGTTGCCGAACCGTAGACGCCGATGCCCGCGGTCGCTTCACCGCGCACGGCGGTGACGCCGGTACCATAGACACCGATGCCGCTGCTGCCGGATGCGCTGCCGTAGACGCCTTTGTCGTTGGTTGTTTCGCCGCGCACGCCCGGGGTTCCGATGCCATGAACACCGGTGCCATTCGGATTGCTCCCCGATACCCCGTCGCCAGCGGCATCGGACTCTTCGCCGCGCACGCCGCTGCCGCCTGCACTGTAGGTGAGTCCGTAGACTGCATATTTTCCGTTTGAGCCGTATACGCCATAGCCTGCTGGCGAATTGGTGGAGCCGATCAGGCCGTAGTTCAGGCCGGACGTGGAGCTTGCGAATCCGGATACGCCGATGCCTTGATTTGAATCGGCGTTGCCCTTGATGCCGACCGTGACGCCGCTGGTCGACGTTGCGTAGCCCAAGACACCGACGCCGTTCGGTCCGCTCGCGCGCGCGTCGACGCCTTCCGCAACGCTTTGGACGAACATGCCCAATCCGTTGGCGTTGCTGTTGTTGAGAAAGAGGGTATTTGAGGAGCTGCTTGCAAGGGACAGGGGGACCTGGATCGCCAAATTGACAGCACCACTTGTGCCGCCGCCGGTGAGTCCGGTGCCGGCGGTCACGCCGGTAATGGTGCCGCTGCCGCCGAGCTCGCAAGTTACCGTGCCATCGGCGGCAACCACGCGAATGCTGGAGCCGCTTGCGCAGGTGCCGGTCACACGCTGCTGCACGACATTGGTATCGGCGCTCAGCGTCACCGCACCGGAGGTTCCACCGCCCGTGAGACCAGTGCCCGCCGTGACGCCGGTGATCGTGCCTGCGCCGCTGGACTGGCACGCAACCGTGCCATCGGCATTCACCGACTGGATGCTCGATCCGCTTGCGCACGCGCCAACGACGCGCCGTTGCACTTGCGTGGAATCAATCTGCGCGCTGCCGATGGCTCCGTTGGTGACGCCGTAGGCAAGTTCGGAGGTACGCGACTGCAACGCATACGGTGCATTCTGGATCGGCGTGCGCGGTGTCAACGCGGCACCGTTGACCGTCATGCCAAGGAAACGCTGATCGGTGATCGGCGTGATGAATGCGATTGCTCCGAAGTCCAGCGCCACATCGAACACGCCGCTATCGGCGGCGACGGGATTGCCGTTGGCTGCGGTGAACAGCAGGGTCGATCCGATCTGGCTGCCACCGGTTGCCGCGTCGTACAAGGTGAATGTCATGTCGACATTACCTTGGGTGGGAGTTCCGTTCTGGCTCAGAAGACCTTGGTACGTGAACGCCGTCCCTTGCGCCGTCTGCGCGTGAAGAGGTGAAGCCATCAGCGCAAGCGCAAGCAACAGTGAACTCAGGTGGTTGTGACGCACGGTGATCTCCTCAGCAACGCGTTCCGGGATTGCGAAGTGCGTTCGGTCAAAACGTTTCGCGAGCGAAATCCGTTCAATCGAAGCCGTTGCGGAAGATCAAGTCGTTCGGGTCGCCCTGATATTCGTACGCGCCGATGTCGGCAATGCCGTTGAATGGGCGAGGCGCGCCATCGAGGTCGACTGCGCGCAAACCGCCGATTGGCGTGTTCAATCCGCTGTCGATCGCGGGTGATCCAGAGTTCAAGCGGTAGTTGCCGTTTGCGGAATCGACAAACAGCGGATCCGCGTTGAACAAGCTGAACGTGGCCGATGCGCCGGTCTCTACGTCGGGCGTGTTGGTGCCATTGTTCCACAGCACGGTATTCACCAAACGCGTGCCGACGCCAAGGCCGCGAAATCCGAGTACCGGGTTGTTGGCAATCGTGTAGTTGGAGATGTCGATGGCCCCCGATGAGATGGAATTGGCAAGCAGCCCGCCCCAGGTACCGTGCGTAATCAGACCGTTCGCCGCGAAGATGCGCGAGGAGACGTCAGCCTGCATGTACACCTCGTAGACACCGGGGTCGTTCGGTATCGCATTGCTGGTCCAGGTTTCGTCGCGCACCTGGATGACGGCGGTATTGGAGGCATCGATCTCGGCGGCGTCGCCGGTTGCACCATTTCCGCAGGCGAACTGCGCATTGCCGGTGTAGGTGTTGCCGAGCAATTGCATCGAAGAGGTATCCAGCGATGCGGCCCAGATACCACCGCCACGACACGCACCTCCGGCGGTATTGTTGGTGAAATTGCTGCTGATCGTATTGGCGACGAAATCGACGTGGCCGCTGCCGATCGTGGTGACGAACGCGCCGGCGCCATAGGTTGCATGAGCGTCGGAACCGAAGAGCCGGTTGGACTGGATGATATTGTTGTTGATGAAGACTACTGCAGTATTGGTTGCCTGCAGGGCGACCCCGGCGCCTCCTGGTATCAGCGATGAGTTGAACGTGTAGACATCGTTGCCCGAGATTGTGTTGTTATAGACGAGCACCGACGCGCTGTCTTGTGCGCCGACTACGAGGCCGTGCGTGTTGGAACTGGCGGAGTTCGCGGCGACCACGCCGCTGCCATCCAGATTGAAGTGGCTGATCGTCGTGATGGCACTGCCGCTCACGAACGCTTGCATGAGCGGAGCATTGGCGCCGGTTCCGGTAATCGCACTATTCAAAGTGCCCTGACTTTGGAAGTCGGACGCCCAACCGCCGCTCAGCACAATCGAAGCTGACGACGAAAAACTGACGTTTTCGGAATAGGAGCAGCCGACGAAGCAATTCAACTCGACGCGTACCTCGTCACCACCGTTCGCGATCGCCTGGTTGACGCCTTCCTGAATGGTCGAAAAAGCCCCGTGCGAACCCACGGTAACAAAGGCTTGCGCGCCCACCGACGATGCCAGAGTGATCAGACCGAGCGCGAAACGCGAGAGCCCGTTGCATGCATGGCGCGATACGGGCTGTTGGATTGACGCAGGCAGATGAAAGACAGTCATGATCTTTTCCTCGGTTGCGTCGCGAAGCCGACGCATTGGCTCGCTGCATCATTCGGTTTTCGTCGGTGCCGGCGGCACGAAGCGGTTGGAAGGGCGCCGTCGAACTCGTTGCGCAATGCGCCCGTACAGCGTTGCGCAACGACACGCATCGACGCTTGATGGAATTGCGAGGAGTTGATGAGGGAATTGTCGGCGTGGCGCCGGATCAACGACTTGGCGAGCGGCCGCGCTGGATAAACGATGTCTGTTAAGTGCAGTTCGTGTATCGGGGTCCTGCTGCGAGAACCAGCCAACGGGGGTTGCCCCGTCGTGCGACTCAGAACAGGCCGGGCGCCAGCAGACGCCGCACCGGCGCGAATCCGCGCCGATGGATCGCGCAGGGACCCAACTGCTCCAGCGCCGCGAAGTGCTCCGGAGTCGGATAGCCCTTGTGTTGCGCAAAGCCGTATCCGGGGTGCGCGAAATCCATTTCCCGCATGAGCTTGTCGCGTGCCGTCTTGGCGAGGATCGAAGCCGCGCTGATCGCGGCCTGGCTTGCGTCACCGCCGATGATCGCGCGCGCCGGACAGGGCAGGGACTTGGGCAGGCGGTTGCCGTCGATGAGGGCAAATGTCGGGACGGTCGACAAGGCCAGCAGTGCCCGAGTCATTCCAACCAATGTGGCGCCGAGGATGTTGAGTCGTTCGATTTCGTCGATGTCGACGGTGATGATCGCGTAAGCGATTGCGCGTTCGCGGATGCGCGGCGCGAGTCGTTCGCGATCCGCTTCGCACAACACCTTGGAGTCGGCGAGTCCGCGAATCGGGCGGGCGGAGTCGAGGATCACCGCGGCGACGACGACGGGTCCCGCCAGCGGACCGCGCCCGGCCTCGTCGACTCCGGCGACGATTTCGTTCGCCAGTTCCTTCGCCAGCGATCGACGTGTAACGTTCATTCGCGCAGGTCATCGAGTTTGGTGAACACGTAGTCGTGATACGAAGCGACCGTCTTGGTGTCCTTGCAATCGAGATAGCGCCCCTTGCAGCGTTCGCGCAAGAGCGTGTTGGCCTGGTAGAACTCGTCCTTCGGCACGCCCGCGACATCGAGCAAGATCGAGCCGAGGAACGAGATGTCGAGCACCGGATAGTCGAATTTTTCGCGCACCGGGAAGTTTGCTTTCAAACTGTAGTAGGTGACCCAGTTCGAGGTCAGGTTCGCTTCTTTCGGCACCTGCTTAGGAATTTCATTGATCGCGCCATCGAAGGAAGGTTGGTGATCTCCGAAATGCATCAGCACGGCGGGGTGCTCGGCGCCGAGTAGAAATTTTTCCATGTCCGCCAGCATCGCGTCCGATTGCTGCAGGCGTTCCAGGTAGTTGCCGAGATTCAGGTTGAGCCAATCGTCGAGTGCTTTCGGCTTGAACTTCCCCGCGAACAGCGGCTGGTTGTAGGGCGCCGGCAACTCCGCCAACGGCACCATGTGCGGGCCGTGCTGGTGCAGTGTCAGCATGAACACGAACAGCGGCTGCTCGGGATGCACGCGCTTTTCGTCGGCGTAGATGCGCTCGAATACCTTGAGCAGATCGGCGTCGTGACTTTCCCAGCCGAGACCGTATTGGGTGCCGTCGTAGAACGCGTCGAAGCCGTAGTAGTCGTAGGCGTTGCGGGCATTGAGGAAATCGCCGCTCATC
This sequence comes from Dokdonella sp., assembly GCA_039915385.1. GTDB lineage: Bacteria > Pseudomonadota > Gammaproteobacteria > Xanthomonadales > Rhodanobacteraceae > Dokdonella_A. Next base: position 1,729 of record JBDSNK010000013.1, on the reverse strand, counting down.
GGGTACACCGCGATCGCACGATAGCCTGCACGCTTGAATACCTTCGGCAGAGTGAACGCCACGCGCGGCGCGAGGTTGTACGGTGCATACAGTCCAGCATTGCCGAACAGGGTGTGGGCGAGGCCGGTCAGCAACGAGAATTCGCTGGTCCAGGTGCCGCCGCCAAACGTGTGCACGCTCAACAGACCATGCGCGCGCGTCGCTTTGTCCGCTTCAAACATGGGCCACTTGCAAACGGGCAGCGTGCAGAGCTTGAGGATGCGCGGATCGAAGGTGCTTTCTTCGAGAATCGCGACGACGTCTGGTCGCGTCGGTGGTGCCTGCAACGGTCGATTGAGCTTCCACGCGATCGTGCGGTCGACGTCGGAAGGGCTGACCGGATCGGTGATGACGGTGTCGTTGAACGAGGTGAAGAAGTCCGTGATGAAGCTTTTGTCGTTGATCGTGATCCACATGGGTTTGTTGAAGACCGCGGTGAACGGGCCGTCCGGCTTGGTGCAGACGGCCAGCAGCCACGCTGCAGCGACGGCACCGAGGACGCGCATGCCGAAGCCCACCGCGCGCGGCTGCGCGCTCATGAGGCAGGCGCGTTCGCCGAGAAAGGATGCGACCAGAAGCAGGGGAATCAGAATCAGTGCAGCAATGCTGACACCGAGCAGCAACGGATAGTGCGAGATGACTTCGATGGTACCGCGGTTAATGAAATATTCGAGATCCGGTGCGAGCAACGGAGTTTGCAGAAACAGAAATTTGAGCACGCCGGCAAGTTCGATCGCGCCGAAAAAGAGACTGACAAGCAAGAGCGAGAACGCGATTCGTGCGCTGGCGAACAGAATCATCACGAGCGCGACCAGCACCAGGGTCGCGGCGAAAATTTTCTCGTCGCTGGTGTGTTCGGTCAGTGGTCCGAAAGCGAGCAGTGCGAGAAACGCGATGAACGCGAATGCGCGCAGGAATCCTGTGTGGCGGCGAAGAAAAGTGAGCAGGGCTTTCATGCGGCAGTTGTCATGGGTCGCATCGTGCGCATGTGCGCGACGGGCGTCAATCCGCAATGCAGCGTGTTCAAGTCTGATTCGACGAAGTATCGATCAGATCGGCGACTGCGTCGGCCGCGCTGCTGCTCGCGTCGCGGCGAAGATCCAGATGCAGGCGCCGATATTCTGCAAGCAAAGTCGGCTCCGCCACTCGCGAGCGCAGCGCCGGCAACAGTGCAGCAGCGAGCGACTCGGGTGTGCAAGCGTCCTGCATGATTTCCGGTACCAGGTCGCGCCCCGCGAGTACGTTCGGCAAGGCATAGCGTTCGACCTTGAGCAGGCCTAGCCCCTTGACTATCAGATAGGTCATTCGCGCGAGGCGATAGGCGACGACCATTGGTCGTTTCGCCAGCATTGCTTCGAGCGCTGCCGTACCGGAAGCGAGCAGGATCGCGTCGGCGGCGATCATCGCCTGATGGGCTCCGCCCACGGGAATCGAGAATCGAGAATCGCGAATCGGAAAAGCCGATCCAGCTGTTGGCTCCCGCTCGCCCATTCCCGAACGCTTCACAAGAGCCGAAGGCTGGCCTTCCAGATTCCCGATTCCCGCCTTCGCGAGCAGACTCGCGAAGGCATCGCGGCACGCTTCATTCGCCATCGGCGCAATCACGCGCAGGTCGGGGATCTGCTTTCGCAGTAATAGCGCGGCACCGATGAAGTCGGGGCCGAGCCTGGCGATTTCACCGAGGCGGCTG
>JBDSNK010000371.1:0-28666 GCA_039915385.1 Dokdonella sp. | reverse complement strand
TCTGACTGGTCGTCACACCGACATTCCAATTGAATCCGGAGTCGGTGCTGCCGAGCAGGGAGACACCACCTTCGCGCCAGGTCGACGGAATGATCGCCGTCTCGACGAAATTGCGCTCGACGCCATAATAGTTGGTCGGCTCGTGGCGTTCGTTGAGGAAGCCGAACGGAATCAAGGTCAGGCCTGCGCGCACCGCGATCGCGGAATTGAGCTGATGCTCGACGTAGAGCTGTTCGACTTCGCTTTCGCCCGAATCGTCAGCCGAAACGACCGCATGCTCCCACTCGAGTTCGCCGTAGACGTGGGTGTCCTCGTTGAACGCGTGACTGAAGCCGATGACTGCACGCCGCACGTCGGCCTGCGTATCGGACGACCGACCGGTCGGACGGGTGTAGTTGAGTTCACCGTAGCCCCACAGACGCGTGCCATCGCCCGCACTCGCGACCGAACTCGCCGCTGCAGCCGGCTGTGCAGGCGCGACGGTCGCACGATCGGCAAGCGCCGGCGCAGCAGCCGCGGGCGCGCTGCCCGCTGGCGTCGCCGCGCCGGCCGCTGGCACGCTGCGCAACTGACTCACTTCCGCGCGCAACGCACCGACTTCGGCGCGCAGCGCATCAAGTTCCTTGCGCAGGCTGTCTTCATCCGCATGCGCCGGCATGGCGGCAAGCAGACCGACCGTGAGGGCCGCCATCGGAAGCGAGGTTCGCAACATCGTGTTGTCTCCATGGATGTCAGGGTGATGCCGGCACGTTGCGCGCAGGATCGGAGGTATTGCTGAGCGGGTCGTATCCGTCGGTGAGCGTGCCGATGAACGCGATCAGGTCGTCGATCTCGGCATCGTTCAAACGGGGCGCCTCGCCCGGGCGGCGGTCGTAGGGCACTTCCTGAGTATTCACGTTGCGGTGCATTGCCGGCGGCAGGTCGTTGAATTTCTGCACGACGCCGTTCGCATCGGGCGGATAGAACTCGCCAGGGTTCGTATCGCGTCGCACGTAGAAGCGCACGGCGTCGCGCAAAGTCGTGAACAGACCGTTGTGAAAAAACACGGGCCGCGTCGCGACGTTACGCAAGGTGGGCACCTTGAACGCGCCGCACAGATCGGCGTGATCGACAAGATCAGACCGATCCGGGCCGCACAGGCCAAGATCGAAATAGGCCGGCGCCGCATTCGCCGCGATGCTCGCGTTGCGCGGCAAACCGAGGTTGTCATAGGTAAAGTCGGTGAACAGCGGTGGCGAGCCGTCGCTGCCGCGCATGCTCGAATGGCAGCCGGCGCAGTTGCCCTTGTCCGGGCGATTGAACAGCGCGAGGCCGCGCAACTCGGGTGTCGACAGGCGGACTTTTCCACGCAGAAAATGGTCGTATTTGGAATCGAACGGATGCAGTTCTGGCGCCGATTTTTCGAACGCCGCGATCGCAAAGCGTGCGCGCAGGAACACGCTTTCGGCATCGTCGAATACGTCGGCACCGAACAGCTTGCGGAAGTCGTCCGCGTACGCGGTGGCGCCAAGCTTCGCAGCGACGGTCGCGGCATCAGCATTGGCCATTTCGTGTGCGGCAAGGAACGGACGTGCCGCCTGGTCAAGCAGGCTCGATGCACGCCCGTCGCGATTGAAGCCTGCGCTCGGCGTGCCTTCCTTGTCGAAGAAGAAGGCGCTCGTCGACATGTAGCGCAACGACGGCACGCTGCGGAAACCTGGCACGTCAAGATTTGCACCACCCGATTGCACCGGTTCGGCATTGACCTGCGAATGCGCATGCGTCGGGTTGTGGCAGGTCGCGCACGACATCTGCCCTGACGCTGACAGCGATGGATCAACGAAGATCTTGCGGCCGAGCGATGCCATGGCCAGCGTGGAATCTGCTGCCGATGCGTTAATGGTCAGCAACAAAGCAGCCGCGGCCGGCAGCAACCCTGCGATGCGCCGCATCCCTGCGCGCAATTTGGGCGACCACACGGAACCTCGATTCACGCCGTACCCCCTTTGATGTGCGCCCAGCAATGCAGGGATGCATCGACATGATTGCGATTGCGAATGATTCGCAACTGCAGCAACTTAGCGAAAGTTGATCTCGCCGTCAACGCGCTCTGGCGGGAAACGACTTGCCGGATGAGCATTCGCGGCTGTTTCAGCGCCCATCGATAGCCTCCTCGAGGTGAGCCGCGAACCAACCACTGCGCAACTGTGCAAGGATCCTCCCAAGTCCAGTCACACGAATACGACAACGCATGCGCATCCTGGTCATCGAAGACGACGCCGCCATCGCCGATGCCATCGGCGCGGCATTGACCAACGCCGGGCACGCGGTCGACCGCCTCGCCAACGGGCGTCAGGCCGACACCGCGCTGCGTGACCATCCCTACGACTTGATCGTGCTTGACCTGGGTCTGCCCGACATCGACGGCATCGAATTGCTGCGCCGCCTGCGCGCGCGTGCGGACGCGGTACCGGTGCTCGTCGCGACCGCGCGCGAGGCGCTCGAGGAGCGCGTGCGCGCACTCGATCTTGGTGCGGACGACTATCTGGTCAAACCCTTTGCGCTGCGCGAGTTCGAGGCGCGGGTGCGCGCGCTGCTGCGCCGCCGGACGACCCAAGGCGTGCCAGAACTGCAGCTGGGACGACTACGCATCGACCTGCCGCGTCGGCGCGCTCACGTCGACGACGCTCCCATCGAACTCACGCCGCGCGAATTCGGCTTGCTCGAAGCACTCGCCGCGCGGCTCGATCGGGTGATGAGCCGCGAACAATTGGTTGACGCGTTGTGCAACTGGGACACGACCCTCACCGACAACGGCCTCGACATCGCAATTTATCGTTTGCGCCGCAAACTCGATGGCAGCGGCGTGCGCATCCGCACCGTGCGCGGGCTCGGCTACCTGCTGGAAGCCGAAGGTGGCTGAGCAACCCAGCCTGCGTCGGCGTCTGCTGCTGTTCCTGGCGCTGCCGATGGCGCTCGCGTGGCTCGCCAGCGGCGCGCTGATCTACGTGCTCGCGTTGCACTATGCGAACCTCAACTACGACCGCGCGCTGCTCGACAGCACGCATGCGCTGGAGAAAATGATACGCAGCGAGGCCGGCATGCGGGACCTGAGTCCGCAAGCACGCATCCTGATGGAATACGATTCGAGCGATTCCAGTTTCTACGCAGTGCGCAGCCTGCGCCATGGCGTACTCGCGTCGAACGCGGAATTGCCATTGACCGAACCTCCGCCCGCGATCGACGCACCCGCGCGGCTCGAATCAATCGTGCGCGGCGGGCATTCGATGCGCCTGGCGACCCTCGCTCTGGCAGGCGACGACGCGGGCGACACCATCGTGATCACGGTCGCCGAAACGCTGCGCGAACGACGCGCACTCGCGCGCGAAATTCTCGTCGGCACGTTGCCCATCGTGCTGTTGCTGATGGCACTGGTGCTGGTGCTGGTCTGGTTCGGCGTCAGCCGTGGCCTGCGTCTGCTCGATCCGCTCACCGAGCAGATCGCCGGACGACGCGCGCGCGATCTCTCTCCACTGGACCAGAGCGTGGTACCTGTTGAAATTCGTTCGCTGACACAAACCATTGACGCCTTGTTCGCGCGTCTGCGCGACCTGCTCGATGTGCAAGAGCGCTTCATTGCCGATGCCGCGCACCAGCTGCGCACGCCACTCGCCGGACTGCGGCTGCAGGCCGAGCGCGCGCTGGCCGATCCACGTCCCGACAGCGTTCGTGACGCGCTGATTCACGTCGAACGCCTGTCGGCCGGCGCCGGTCGTGCGGCCGGCCAGTTGCTCACGCTCGCACGCGCACAGACGTCGACGCAGGAAGCGGCGCCCGCCACCAGCGTCGATCTCGCCCGGCTTGCGCGCGACTACATCAGCGAACGCGTACCCGCTGCGATCGCGATGCACATCGATCTGGGATACGAGGGACCGACCCAAGGCGTCGAAATCGCTGGCGATGCGGTGATGCTGCGCGAGGCACTGGTCAATCTTGTCGACAACGCACTGAACTACGCGGGCGAACAGAGCACGGTGACGGTATCGGTTCTGCGTGAAGTACGCACTGTTGCGCTGGAAGTGGAAGACTCCGGCCCCGGCGTCGCCGAGGAATGGTGGCCGCGCCTGGGCGAGCGTTTCTTCCGACCACCCGGCAGCGATCGCGAAGGCTCCGGCCTCGGGCTCGCGATCGTGCGTCGCGTCGCGGACCGCCACGGCGCCGCCGTGGTTTTTGGTCGCGGCCGCGATGGGCTCGGCCTGCGCGTGACGTTGCGCTTCCGCTCGCCGCAGCCTGAAGACAACGCCTGAATCCCACGCCCCATCGGCGCAAAAATCACACGTATGGAAGTGGCGAGCTGCCTGCATCGGCACCGCGTCAACCTTCGTCTGGTGAAGCGCCCGCTTGATCCGGCGATGATGGCTCGTCCGCAAACGTCGCCACCGACATCTCGACATACAGACAACAAGGCGGATTTCGTTCGGCAACATCGATCACGAAGTAGTGTTCGCCGTCGGACAGACAGCGCCATTTCAGTTTCGAGGCGCTTCCGACCGTGATGCTCGCCTGTCCGCACAGGACGTCCTTGCCGATCGGCGTGCGCAACTGCCACAACGCGGCCGTGTATCTGTCTGCCGGCCACGCCGGCGACTCGAGAGGTTCTCCGTCCACGGCGTCCAGCCATGTCGCACCGATCCGTAATTGGACGCCCCCACCAGCGGACGAAAAGGTGCGCGATCTGACTGCATCCAATTCGACGTTCAGCGCACACTGAAAATTCGGCATTGAGCTCTTCCTCTCGATCGACGATCAGCCCCAGCGGTCGTGCTCGTCCGCTCCTCTGCCGGCCGCACCTGCCGCGGCGGTCGGATCAGCAGCCGGACGATCGGCGTCGATGGAGGCATTCGACTTCTTCATCACTTGCGGTTTTGATATGCGCAGCTACGCCGTCGGCGCGCCCGGGACCGGTCTTGGTGCGAAGAACGTCCCGACCGACAGTTCGCCCCGTAGGCAGCAGTTCGAATCCGAATTGGCTGTTTCGATCTTGAAGTAGTAATCGCCATCGACGAGATGCCGCCACTTCACCTTGGCGCTGTGACCGACCGGAATCGTCACGTGACTCATCTCGCCATCGGGCCAAAACCTGCCGTTCGCTTTCCACAAAGTCACTTTGTAATCGGTAATTGGACAAACGCTCGCGCTGCGCTGCTTGGAACCGGACTTGTTGAACCAGTTGGCGGCGATGCGCAACTGTACGCCCCCATCGGACGCGTGGAACGTGCGCGACTGCAATTCGCGAAGGCAGATGTTGAGCGTGCTCTGGAACGCCAGCGTGGTCGTCGCCTTGGGCGCCGCGCGCGCTCCGGGCGGCGGAATTCCCGGCAGCGTACCGGCCATCGGGGCCCCTGCCGGGCAGTTCGGCGGACGACGACCGAGCGAGAAAGTGCCGCCGCCTTCGCGTGGTCCCTTGGTACCTGTCTTGGTGTCGAAGCGACCGTAATCCACCGTTATGGATTCCGCGAAATAGTCCATTCCAGGCACGTAGGCGTCGACCTGCGAGCGGTACCACATGACCTCGTTGTTGAGGTGGACCCGATTGATGACCGGGTCTTCCGCGCGCGCGCGCATCCCTCCGTTCAACGTCTTGTCCGTGATGATGAGATTCCATTTCATGTTGCCCGGACCGTGCAGGTTGAACAGCGGACGGCGCACGGTCTTGCCGTGCAGGACATGCGCGCGAACCCAGTTGTCCTTTTCACCGGCTGCGGTGAGGCAATCGAACTGGGTGCGGTAGATCTGGCCCGAAGGCAGCGATCCGCGGGTATTGCCAGGGCAGCGCGTGAGCGGACTCGCTTCCACCACACCACCTTGTCCGCGTGGCCCTGGAGTGCCGGTAACGACCGTGAACGGCATGTCCGCGCTGCCGCATTCGGAATCAGCTTCGTCGTCGTCGGCTCCCTGCTCCGGCGGCGCCACCTGCGGACTGGGCATCGGCGCGACCGGCGGCATCGGTTCCGGCCCGGTGTGCGGCGCGACATCGGGTGTCGGAGTGACTTCGGGCGTAGGAGTGACCTCGGGGGCGATTTCGGGGGCGATTTCGGGAGTGACTTCCGGCGAGATCTCCGGCTCTATTTCAAGCTCGGGCATCTCCCAGAACTCCGGCATCGGCATAGGCTCGATCGGCAATTCCGGCGGCATGAGCTGGCGCTGGATCGTGGCTCGCCCCGACGTGGAGGCGATCGGAGATGCATTCGCACCGCCGCTCGTCGTTGGCGCAGGATCGTGCCCCGGTGCAGGCGGCCCGTTGCGTCCGATCGCGCTCTTTGCTCGCTGCGCCGGCATTCCAGCCGCGCCTTGCTGCACAACATGGGTCAACTCGTGCGCAAGCAATCGCTTTCCCTGCGCAGTCGCGGGTGCGTATTCGCCAGCGCCGAAAACAATGTCGCGCCCGATCGTGTATGCGCGCGCCTGCACGCCGCGCGCAGCGCTGGCCGCTTCGCCGTCGGCGTGCACGCGCACTTGGCTGAAGTCGTGACCGAAGCGCGGTTCGAAATAAGATCGCTCCTTCCGCGACAGTGGCATGCCACCACGCAGCGTCTCGCGCGTAGCAGCGGCTGCGTCCATCGCAGCTACCGCATCGACCGACGCAACGCGCTTCGTCAGGATCGACTCGTTGGCTTCTTCGTCGCATTTTGCACATTTGCGCTGAATCGCCGGCGGGGCGGCGTTGATCGCGGATGGGTGCGGCATGCGCATCACCTTTTCGGCGACCTCATCCGCTTCCACTTCGAATGCATCGTCGGGCGCGCCGACGGTCGCTTTTCGCTGCAGCGTCGGCGCGCGCGCGGTGACGCAGGTCAGGTCGATGCGACTGGTCGAGGCGCTCACCGGCGCAGCCGGCGATGCTGCCACGGGACGTTCGCGTACAACCGATGCCGCGACTGCGGACGGGCTCGCGAAGGTACGGGCTGCGGACACGTGGCTAGCGGAAGACATGCGATGTCCCTTCGATCGGATTCAGCGGATGCGCTTCACCCATGCTTCGGTTTGGGCTTCGGTTTGGGCTTGGGTTTTGACTTGATCGCCGGCGCGATCGCATCGCCTCCTTCGATCGGCGCAATCGCACGTGCTCGCTGGACCTGACACGGCGTCAGCGGCCGCAACGTGCACAGGCAGGACGAAACTTCGATCTGCGCAGCCGCTCCCGTCGCTGACAATCGCGCGACGAAACCGAGTGGCGCGTAGTGATGCTCGACGCGACGCGGCGGTTGCGGTTGCACGTCGCCGTCGGCGGGCCAGTCGATGCCGCCATTGGCTCCGGCTCCGACGCGTGCAGGAATCAACCAGTAGTCGCCGCTGCGATAGTCGCCGCCGGCGGCGAAATGCACCTGGATGCCGTCTTCAAGGTCGATCCATGGCGCAGAGTTCGCGACGAGAACCGGCTTGCCGTTTACGAGACCATCGCCGCTCTGATCCCAGCAGCGGATTTTGGAGTGATGGTCGGGATTGCAGACTATCGTCGCGGCCGCCGCGGCGGATGCGGCATCGAGCGTCAGCGTGTCGTCATCGACCTTCGCAACCCGCACCAGCACACCCGGCTCACCGCGCAGGTCGAGTATATCGTCGGACAATTCAACCCATGCTCCTGCACAGAAGCCGCGTGCGTCCGCCACCTGCAGATCGGCGCCCTTGGTTTGCAGCCAGCTCGTCACGATGCTGCCATTGTCGCGCGACCACTTGAAGGTTGCCTGGTCTGAACTACCGCCGTGGTGAATCTCCACACGGTAGAGCTGGTTTTCCGCACCGCGATAGCGTGCATCCGGAGCGATGATGCAGGGCGTCTTCGGTTGGGCGCGCTTCTGCAGACGGGCGGTCATGCCTGCGCCATCGCCATTGCAAAGGGCTTCGAGCGGAGCAGCGCAGGCTTTTGCAGGATCCTTCAAGTCGTCGGTCGCCTTGATGACAAGCGCACGTCGCTTCGTCAGCGCTGCAATCAACGCTGCGTCACCTCCCGTCTTGATCTTCATCGTGAGGTCCTGCTGGCGCGCGGCGAGCGTGGCCACGATCTCATCGAGCGAGATCGCCCTGACCTGCCAGATCACCCTGCTGCGCGTACAGGTGTCAGGACCGCCGAGTGCGATCTCACGCAAGGCAGGCGCTTCAACGACACCGACATGGCGCTCCCACACATCCAGATAGATCCAGACGCGCTGATCGTTCGGCGTGCTCGAGCGCAGCAGTACGAGCAAGGCGTCGCTTTCGTCCCCTTTCGCATCCGCTGCGAGCGGCATGTAGTCGGGCTGCGTCGCATAGTCGCAGCCGTCGCTTTCGCAAAGAATGCCATGCACGTAGTAGCGACCGGCCCCGATCGTCAGCTTGTCGTCGACGATCTCAAGACCGAAACCGCCATGCTCCATCGGTCCGCCATATTCGCCGATCAGGTCACGCGCCAGCGTGCGCAGATAGTGCAGCAGGATATCGATCTGCTCGTTGCCGTCGGCGTCGAGTGTTACGCGGCCCTGCTGCTGCAGCACGCGACTGAAACGGTTGGCCGCGTCGAAGCTGATGCGTGAGAAATCGCCTTTCATGCTGGTGTCCCCGTGTTGATTGCGTGCTCGCAGCGCAAGCTCCGATCAGGTTGCGTAAAAGATGCCGGTCTCCATGCCGACCGGCGTATATTCGTCGAGGCGAGCACGCAGGTTCGCCGCGCGCTGTGGCTGGAACAGATCGTGAAACACGCCCATTTCCGATTCATCGTCGGCTCCACGCGCAATTTCGACAGCACAGTCGAGTGCCAGCTGGGCATAGGCGGGGTTGCCATAACGCGTGCTGGTGAAGCGGGGCCGCACCCGCTCGCCCGCGTCCGCCAATGTCGCGGTCCGTTGTTCATCCGTCGCCTCGACGGGCAGTGCAGCCAGCGCCAATGCGTTAGCCCCATCTGGCTGGCAGTGGTACCGGCGCGGCGTGCGTGAGTCGATCGGTACGTAGCAGAACCGCATGCAGCCGATCTGCCGACGCGCAACTTCGACGCAGCCGGTGAAGATTGAATTCTCGGCCAGCGCGATCGCGTGCGTGGTCAGCGCACCGAGCACGGTGCTGCGCAACACCGTCAGCGTCGCGTACGCTGGCCGACCTTCGCCGGCGCCCAGCGCGACGCGTCCGCTGCGCGTTGCATCGACGATGCTGTCGCTGATGCGGATCGAGTTCGGCTCGACGCGCGCGTTCTCGTGCGTCACTTCGATCGAGCCGACGATGCTGTGTTCGACGGTTAGCGCAGCGCCTGTCCCGCTGAGTTCGATGCTGGGTTCATTTGGACGTTTGGGTTCACAGTCGCAGTGCAGGTCCCAGCCCGGCACCAGCGTGCAATGGCGGATCACGATTTCGCAGAGATCGCCCGCGGCAGGATCCTCGCCGGATTCGGGACCATGCACCTGGATTCCGCGCCCGCCGATCAACAGGCCATCGAGCACGAGGCGACTTCCGGCCTTGCCGCCAACGCGAAAGGCATCGGCACGGTCCGCCATGTAGTCGAGCATGCGCAGCACCGGTCGCTTACGCTCGGCAGCGCGCAGTTGCAAGGTCTGCGAAGCGTGAAGGTGGATATGCAGCGGCTCGGTGTGGACGCCGCTCTCGGCAAATTCGATGACCGCATACCGCGGCGCATCCTTGCGCCATTGCTGCAGGGCTTCTGCAATGCGTTCGTAGCCGCCACCGCCAATCCTGTAGTAACCGTAGCTGCGCGCGATCGACCCCGCATACACCGCATCGAACAACAGGCGGTTGAAGCGCATCCGACTCGCCACATTGCCCACATCTGCACGCAAGCGATTCATCTCGTCGCTGAGCACGAGACCCGGAAAGCGTTCGGGCGCATACAAGTCGTCATCGGCAAGCACGCTGTCGAATGCGGTCACCAGCGCATCGAGCAATAGCGGCAATGGTTCAGTTGCGAGCGGTAACTGATCGATCGCATCCACGATCTGCGCATCGAAGTGTTCGCGCAGCCAGGCGCTCAACACGTCGCTCGTGTCCTGCAGGCGCTTGATCAGCGTCGTTGCGTCGGTAAAATCGGGCAGGTGAAACTGGGCCAGATCGCGCAGCGAGGGTTCAAGGATGGGCCGCGCGTATTCGCCGCCGCCGATGTCATCGCTGAAACCGTAGTGGTAGTCGACGTGCACGCCGTGCCGCGGCGCCTGCCCGGGCGGAAACGCGATGCGTCCACGCTCGGGATCGACCGCCACCGTACCGGGTCGCGCGACATAGGCCCAGTCGGCGAGATCGGCCACCACGACTACGTCAGCAGCGAGCGGCTGCGCGCTGTGCTTGATCGGCCAACCCGGCGCATGGATCGCGAGACTCAGGTCCTTGCCGAAATAGTCGGTGGACGTGCGCACGACTGGTGGATGACGACTGACGACTGTTTGCAAGGCGGCGCGACTCAGCGGCGCGGGAATGGCGGAATCTGCGCCCGCACACGGATCGCACGCAGGCTCTTGCGCAAACAATGGCGCGTCATTGCCGAACACGCTGAAGGTGTAGCAGTTCGATCCGGCATCTTCGATGCAATACGCCGGCGTGGACGTCACTGGGTACGCCTTCAGTCGATATACGTCGACACCGATGCTCGGAATGTTGTACCGACCGCGGCGATGGCGTGAATCCACGCGGCGCACATCGACGGTGTGCGCACGCCGGTCGCACGCGCAATCTTCGCCGTCACCACTCAGCTCGCCGCTGATGCGCGCGGTGCGTGCGCGTTCGGAATGGAGGTGGTTGATATTCTGCATCCAGCCGAGATGCCGGTAGTACTCGATCGCCATCGCCGGCCAGCCGGCGACGTCGCGCGCGAGTTGTTCGAGCACGTGCAAGGTCCCTTTGCGCCGCCGCAGTGGAATCGTGTTCGCGACTTCGCGGCGCGGAATCAGCCAGCGGTTGAGCGCGCGACCGGAGGCCGTGCGTGGATCGCCGGGCGGCCCGGCTTCGTGCACAGGTCGATAGCCAATCAGGTCGCCGATATACGGCACCACCCAATCGGCGCAGGTCTCGATGAACCAGTCGTCGTAGAGTTGCGCGATATCGTTCTCGACGACATCGACCTGCTCGCCAATCACGCGCAGCAGCGCGCGCAAGGGATAACCCTGTTCCGCATCGCGACTGCGATGGAAAGCCGGCAGCCATTCGTACAAACGATCCATTGACGCGGCGGGGACGCTCATGACGCAAGCTCCAGGATCAGGCAATCGGTCACGTCGGCCGGCAGGTAGGCAACCTGCGCGGGCACAAAGCCACCATCCTCGGCAACGCTGGCGCTGGCGACATCGAGCCAGCCCTGTTCCGCAGTGGCGACCGGCGCCGTCTTGACGGCGTTCGCGCCACCATCGCCGCCAGCGGAGACAGCTTCTACCGGATCGAGGCCTGCGATCAGCGCGTCGCGATCCAGTGTCTGGGGCACCAAGCCGAACACATGTTCAACGCCCTGCACGGACTCGATCGCGGCCAGAATCTCGCTCTTGAACACCGGCTGGCCGAGTTCGCGCGCTGCAAAACCGAAGCGGTCGAGCAAGGCCTGGCGCACGCGCGGCTGCACGTCTTCCCAACGGTAGTCCGGATCGATCGCAACGCTTGCCCGCAGCATCAGCGACAACGCGCGGCGTACCTGCACACGGACGGGCAAGTGCGGATCGCCATAGGCGCGCAGCGCAGCAACGAGATTGACAAACAGATCCGACGTGTCGTCGATCGGCTCATCCTCGATGCCGGCGACGGTGACATGCACGACAGATTTGAATCCGTCGTGCAGGCCGATCGCAGCGGCCTTGCCAATGCCCGCAAAGGCGCGCGTGAAGTCGGCGTAGTCCTGGATCGAGACGAGACGATCGAGTGCGGTGACCGCCAGCGGCGCATTGACTCTCGCCTGTTCCAGCGTATCAGGGTCGGCACCTCCCGCTGCACGAATCGGATTGAGCACGCCGCGGACGCCGAGTGGCTTGTCGGTTGCCAGCGTGATTTGGCCCACACGCACATTGCCGGCATTGCCCAAGCCCGAGCGATACGCCGCCGCGAGGTTGTCCGGTCCGCTCGGCAGACGTGCGCCGTGCACGCCATCGCCAAAACGTATCGCGGTTGCCTCGCTGTCGTCGCGGCGTGTCGCGTATACGCGCGCATCCGCGGCGGCGTTCGCCAGATCATCGCTCGCCTTCCACAGCAGATTGTTGACGCGCACTTGCAGTGTCGAAGCGACGCCGCTTGGGGTGGCGGCCGCGACATGGGTCAGCGGTGGCGACTTCAAGGTGAAACTCTGGAATGTGCGCGTTGCGTTGCCGCCACCGAGCGGCTCATTGCGTGTCTCGCCGTGTGTTGCGCGAACGACGTTGCCGTAAAGCGTGAAGGTCTTGCGCCGATACGTATACGCGAGCTTCTGCGCGAGCTTGACGAAGGTGTGCAAGGTATCGCCGGGCAGCGGCTGAGCCGCCTGCATAGAACCATCAGCACCCACGAGCGCAATGCGAGCGACGTCGTGGCGTACCGCCGCGATCATCGCACGTTCGGCCGCGGGCACCTTGATCGTCGGATCGTCGATGTCGGCGCGATCACCGGATGCGATGACCCACAGACCCGGCACGAGGCCGTCGTAGTAGGCGTCGAGCTCGATTTCGTTGGCAGACTCGTCGCCGGCAACGGGGGCGTCAAGTGGATCGGGTGCAAGTTCGAGCCTCTCGCTTTGTGCGTAGATTTGAGTGCGTCGCAGCAGGCTTGCTTCAAAAGACGGGTGTTCGCCTTTCGACACGACGAGCCAAACGTCCCTTGTTGTCAGCTGGCTCACCTTCGATGAGACGACAGCACCGATCGACATGGCGACGGACTGGTTGCCAATCACTTCGTGCACGCGCGGCGCCATCGAGGAATCGACTTCGTCCTTGACCACCAGTCCGCCGAAGTCGACCACCGCGTAGCTTGGATGGCCTTGATCGCCGCCTGGCTTGATCGCCTCGCCGCTGCCATCGAGGGGTATGGAATGCAATTTTCCCGCTGTCAGAAAGTGATGCTTGCGTTCATCCGAATCGGGAATTTCCGGCAAGTCCGACCAGGCAATCGCCAGGCTGAGCGGCTCGTAGCGCGGACCGTCAGGATCGACCAGCACGCTGTTCGGCGCAGCATTGCCAAACAACGCATTCTTGCTGCGTAACGCACACACGGCGATTGGCTGGACGTTGGTGGGCGCCGCCGCTGCGAAGCTGCGCAATGCCGGGATCAGCATTTCGCGCAGTCCCGGCGACTGCCGCGTGAGCAGGCGCGAGTAGATCTCGCCGCCACGACGCAATGTGGTTCCTGTATCGCGTGCGAGATGCAGCGCGCTTCGCGGCTGCAAGGTCAGTTGTGTGTCGAGTTTTCCGACGAGGTCGGCGCTGGACAAGCGCGTGCCCTTGGTGGGTGGCGCCGACTTCTCCGCCTCGTTCCATCCACGCAGGGTCACGCGCGTGTTCTGCGTTTCGTTGTCGACCACGACACTGGCAACGCGGTATGGAACACGCGTTTTGTCGCCGTAGTCGATCAACAGCGCGTCATTCGGTTTGAGCTGGGTCGACGTTCCGCTCAAGGTAAGCCCCTTGACGAGTACGCCGTAGTCCGTATTCGCATCATCGGCAGAACGCCACGCCGGCTCGTTCAGGCGCACCTTGATCTGGCTCCATTGCGCGCGCGCGTCTAGCGCTTCGGCGGTCTCGAAGGTCTGCATCTTCTCGCCAGCACCGGGCACGCTCTGCGCACGCGTGCCGGGCGGAATCGTGAGGCGCCCCGCATTCGGGTCGAGGTCGTAGGCGAGATAGACGCTGGCGGATACACCAGGCCGCAACGTATATCCCGTGAGCCGACCGAGCTCGATCAATGAGCGGCGCTCGGTCGAGGTGCGCAGATAGCCTTCATTGGCGATGCGATCCTGATAAAACGACAACACGTCCGCGGCAACCGCCCATGCGTCGCACAGTGCCATCGACGCGTCGGCGGGCGCGCGTGCCTTCAGACCGGCGAGTTCGGGATAGTCCGTGCCCGACAGGCGCGTCTGCATCGTCTGCGCGAACGTGCCGAAGCACCCCGGCCGGTGATCGACGCGTGACAGTCCGGGCCGGTTCTGTTCGCGCGCCGGAGTCGCGACGTGCACGCCGACGCAACAACCGCAATCGCAACTCATCGGCCACCTCCAACTTGCAGTTTCAGTACACCGCGTTCGGGGAAGTCCGGATCGTTGTCGAGCTGCGCGATCTCCCACGTTGCCATGTCGAGCGACTCGGGCGCAGCAGCGCCTGCAACGTCGGCCATGCGTCGCAACTCGATGAGCTCGACGTTCTGTACACCCTCGACCGCGTGCGCGGCGGCAATCAGATCGGAGGCGTAGACGTCCGTTCCGAAACTCAGATTGTCCGGATGGAAAAACGCCAGCTTGCCGTCAGTTCGTCGACCGCTGACCAATACATCAAGAACTGCCGCCGCAACTTGTGCGCTGAGATAGTCGGGCATTACGCAGACATGCAGCGTGATCGCGAGTGGCACGTATCGCGCCGGCACCACCGCAAGATCGTGGCCGGCGCGACGAAAGCATTCGAGCCGGCGATCGATACGTCGGCACAACGCCGAGCCGGATTCCTCGGCTCCGAGCGGATCGATTGCGACATCGGCTTCGTACCAGCTGCCTGTCCAGGTCAATCGCGCGTTGGCACGCTGCAGGTCGGCGTCTTCCTCGGCCAGCTGAGCGTAGTCGTCCGCAGTGATCGCGCGTTCGAGGCGGGCACGGAATGCGTGCGGCGCAGCAAGCTTCGCCGAAACCAGGGATTCAGGTGCGATGCCGCCGCGCGCAGGCAGCGGATTGCGTGGTCGCAAGTTCCCACCACTGTCGGTCTCGGTGCGAAACACGACGTATTCGATCGCTTCACGTGCGATATTGCCCGCGAGCGCGACCCCGATGCGATAGTCCGCCTGAAAGCATGAACCCGGTGTCGGTTGCCGTCCGCAGCGGCCATCGCCGAAACGCAGATGGGCACGTCCATCATCATCGGTTTCGACGACGACGTCGCAGGCATCGGCGGCGCTGTCGAGCAAGTCGGCGCGCGCATCCCATGTTTCGACAGACTGCGCTGCACCCGCGACGACTGCGCCGATTGCGATGCGTGGCAAGGCTTGATGGGGATCCTGATCGAGCGCGATTGAAGCGGCACCGGCACCGGGCGGAACCTCGCTGTAGATCAGCGGGGCGCGCGACAACGACGGGGCGTAGTGCGCCGGATGTTCCACGCTCTCGGTGATCGCGCCTTCGCAACCACAGGCGCCCTCGACGGTCTCGATGCCGACGCAATCCAGCGACTCGCCACGCAGCCAGCGACCGTGATCGACGAGAATCACGTTGCCGCGCGCAACGCAGACGTCGGAGATGCGGCGGCAGTCTGGCGCCGACAGCCGAGCCGAGAGACATAGCGTGAACGTCAGCGCATCGGCGGGCGCCCATACGATTTCGATGATCGCCACATCCAGCAGTTCATCGCGCGTATAGGTGACCTGGGTCAGACGCACGGCTTGCCGATGTGTCGGATCCGCGTCGGCCCGATTGCCGGTGACGGGCCCGAGCACTTCTTCAAAAATCAGTACGTCGCCTGATTTCAGTTGCGTCTGCACCGGAGCGTTGTCCGCAACCGACGCCTTGTTCGCCCTCCTTGTATCGACAGTGGCCGCAGCCCGCGGCGTATTCGCGTTCGAAGTTTCCGACCCCTGAGGCGGCGGTGGTGGTGGCACGGGGGCACGCAAGGTCGCGCGGGTTGCACCCTTGCGCAGACAGCACTCCTGATCGCCCCAGGTATGGAACCGCAGAGTGCTGTGCGGACCGAACAGATAGCTGCCGTCGACCGCCGCAAGCGCCTGCTCGAACACCTCGTAGCTGCTTTCTGCGATGAATTGGAGATCGCTCTCCTTGCATGAATTGCCATGGGCGATAGCCGCGATGTCCGCGTGCGCGGTGATGAAGTAGGCGTCGCCCGGCAAATGGATCGGCTCTTCGCCGTCGCAGCCGATGGCAAGCCAGGCGCGCGCGTTGCAGCCTTCGTGCAGACGGTAGTCGACCAAGCGCGCGTGTCGACGCACCGAGATGCGTGTACGTGACGTATCGAGGTAGGCCTCGGTCGCGACCGCGTCCTGGTACGCACTCAGTTGATCGGCGGTGTACGCGAGCAACTCGACCAGCGTCACGCCGAGGTCCGGCACGTGACGCTCGCGCCAATCGGGCATGGTCGTCGCCAGGCGATCGAGCAACAACTGGCGGAAACTTTCATAGTCCTTTGCGAGATAATCGATGTCCGGTGCCGCAGGAATTTCCTGCGGGCAGGGCTGCGCGGCGGCGCAGTCGAAATCGCCCGTACATGCCACCTTGAAGTTGAACTCGATCTGCGCGTAGCGTGGATCGATGCCATGCAGTGGCGCTTCTGTCGTCGCCTCGACAAGGCGCAGGGTGTAGGTCGAGAAATCGCCGTACTGATCCAGCGTGACGCAAAGACAATCCGCACCGCGCTCTTCGTCCTGCGGGCCCGGCGTCACATTGGTGACTTTGATCCCACGAATGCGCCGACCGCCATCGATGCGGATATTGCGTGGCGTCAGATTCGTCGGCGCTGCAGCGAAGAAATACACGCACAGCGAAAGTTGATCGTCGGCGACCTCGACATAGTCGATGCCGTTCCAGCACTCGCTCGACAGAAGCGTGTGCCGGCGCGATTCGTCGCCACAGTCCAGCAGGTGGTTGCTCATCATGCGATCTCCCGCGTGAAGATCGCCTGCTGCGATTCGCCGGTCGCGCGTAGCGCGTAGTCCAGCTCGACGCGCAGGGTCGAGTCGCGGGCGTCGACGTCGAGCGAGCGGACGTCGATGACGTCGCCGAGCCATTGCGCCAGCGCCGCCTGCGTCGTGAACTGGACAGTGGCGGCAAGCTCCGGACTGTTCGGAGCGAACACGAGCTGCAGAAGGCCACAACCGAAATCAGGGCGGTTCACGCGCTCGCCCGGCGTCGTGAACAGCAGTTGCTCGATCATGTCGCGCACGTGATCGGCATAGTCCGTCGTGGCGGTTGCGCCGCGGCTGTCGAAGTGGAACGGGAAGGCGATATTCATCGTGTGGGCCTCAGGTCGCGATGACGCGCAACTGCGACGACGCCGCCAGCATCGGCGTGCCGTTGGATACACAAGTCGACATGCCGGTCGCAATCACCAACGGCTGGCCGTTGGATGTCACGCGGGTCGAGCCCAGCGTCCAGGTCCCGCTGACGCAAGGGCTGCCGGATGGTGTCAGCGAACAACCGGCGATCGCATACGGCGTGGGCTGAGTAACCGTCGGCTGACCCGACACGAGCACGCGCGGATTCGGTGCGGTCGGCGTCGCAACACCCGCATGCGAGCAGGTCACCATCGCGCCGAAATGAAGCAGGGGTCCCGGCATCGTCATCGCTCCTCAGGTCACGACCAGCGCCGCACCATTCAAGGTGATCTTCGTGCCGACGATGTCGACACCGGCCGGCGTCACCGAAATCAACGAAGTCGCGCACTTGATCAGAATCGCGGTCGGCATCACGGTGATCGATGTGCTCGGTCCAACCGGGCCTGCTGACAACACGACACCGGCAGCCGGCAGACCGAACACGGTCAGCGAGTTGTGCCCGGTGGTTTCGAGCACGATGTTGGGCGTCGGCGGTGGTGAGGCCGCGCCCATCAAGGGCACTTCCGCAGCAATGCCCCAGAAGCAGCCAGTCCAGATCGGATAGTCCGGATCGCCCTGCTCGAACTCGATCCACACACCGGCTCCGATTTCCGGCACGAAGAACGCACCGCTGGATTTTCCCGCCACCGGCAGGCACGGCAACGCATACGTTGACGGAAGCAGGCCCAGCACATCAGGCACAAACGCCTGGATGCGCCCGCGCATTTCCGGATCGACGTTGCTGAATACCGTGCCGCGATACTTGCCGTAGTAGCGTCCGTCCTCGCTCATGCGGGCACCCGCGGCAGGGTCGAGACAAGGCCGTTGCGCGACAACGTGAAGTTCTGCTTGTATTCGCCACGCTTGATCGTATGGGTCACGCTCTTGACGTAATGCAGGCCGTCGTAGGCGAGGCCGGCACCGCGCACACCGACAAGCTGACGCGCCTTGAGCAAGCGACCGTAGCGCACTACATCGAGAGAGCCGTCGCCGGTCACCGCCTCGGCCCACTTTGCCGCCTTGGCCAAGCCGATCATGATGCCCTGCGGCAGTGAGCGCTTGGACAGGTCATCGCTGACCGGCTTCAACTGCGTCGGGATCGGCGGAATCAAACCGAGCGGCGGACTCAACGGCGTGATCGGTGGCAGCGGAATCGGGATCGAAACCTTGGTGATTTCGTTGTAGTAGAACAGCGTCGGAATCGCGTTCTGGTTATTGTCGAACTTGAAGCTCAGCGAGTCGACGTTGCTGAAACCGTCCATGTTTATGTTGAGCGCCGGCTGCGGCACTCCGACCTTGATCTGCGGGCCCCAGTAACCGATGTTCATGCCCGGCAGCGGACCGGGTTCGATGTAGAACACGTAGCCGACTCGCTCCGCGAGCTGCTTGATGTACGCCAGATCAGTGCCCTTCTGCGATTCGATCTTCGTCGTCGGCAGCGGCACGTCGACGAGTACGCTCGGGACTACCAGCGGCACTACACCGAACAATGCGTACTTGGCTAGCAGCAGCGCCACGCGCGCCTCCGCCGGCATTGCCGGAAACGGAAAGCCGCTCCAGTCCTGCTTGTCCATCAACACGGAAATGTCTTCGCCGGTGACGGTCAGCGTCGCCTGCGATGCTTTCGTGCCGGGCATGATCTGCGTGTTGGTGACCGAGCCGTCCATGATCACGTGCGGCGTGCCTTTCAGCGTGACGATGATGATCACGCGCAGCACCGGCATCGGCGAACCACCGGCGAGCAGAAACAAGGTCTGCAGCGGCGATTGTGTGTCGATGCCGAAGGTGAGCTGGAATCCGCTACGGCCCTCGTCGCTGGTGGTCACGGTGATTTCGCGCAACGCCTCGACTACCACGCGCGGTGCCGGAATCGGCACCAGCGGTCCGATCATCAGACTCAGGTTGATGTTGCCCTCAAGCACCGAAGACTCCCGGCATGCCGAGCGGCAAGGTAAGACGCAGCTGGCGTCCGATGACCGCGGTCAGTTCGAGCGGCTGCAGTTCGCGATTGCCGTCGACAATACGCCAGAACAATTGTGGATCGCCGAACGCGCGTGCAGCGATGGTGTCGAGCCGATCGCCACCGACAACCGTGTACGTCGCGAACTGTGCAAGCTCGTCCGGTTGCGGCAGCAAGCGGCGCGCGAAATAGTTGACTTCGCGACCATCTTGCACCGTGAAGGTCTTGATCGCTGTCTGCACATAACGACTGTTGGCAGCAAAGGTGGTCATGGAATCCCCGTCAATCCGAGTTGCCCGAGCGTGCCGCCGGGACCGCGCGCCGCGAGTTGCTCCTTGCGCTGCAGATAGCTCATGAACAGACCGCCGCCCTTGTTGGCGAAACCCAGATCGTCAACCGACAGCACGCGCAAGCCGAGACTGACTTTGGCGCGGATCGGATTCAGCGCAGTGTCGAACGCCTCTTCGGTGATCGAAAATTCGCTGATGCGTACCGGCAGCACGCGTGTCTTGCTCCAGACGAACAAAGTCAGCGGCGCTTCCATCGGAATGATTTCGAGCTCGCCCGATGCCTGACGCGCGTTGTTTGACTGCAATTGCGCGCTGCTGGGATAGACCAGCGTTTCGAGCAATGCGAGTTGCGGAAAGATGCCGACCTCGGTCGTCGCAGGATTCTGATCGGGCTGTTCAAGCTGGTCGCTCGCATCGATTTCCGCTTCAAGCTTCAGCGTTTCGACCGGCGGCCCCTTCAGGCGCAGTGCTTCCGAATAGTCGTGACCGTCGCCGCCGATCGCCTGCACCTGAAGGCTGCGGGAGAGTGAATCGGGGTTGTACTGCAACACGATCATGCGCGCGGTCAGTACCGCCGCCGTGACCGGATCGAGCGGCACGATGCCGGCCTTGAGGATGCGCGGGGTGCCGGGAAACGCGCTCATGGCACATACCCAAAGCCGAGCAGCTGGCCATGCTGATCGGGATTCTGCGACGGGAACGCACGCACGCCACGCCCGGTCCGGGCGTCGAAGGTACCGCCCACTTCGACGGGAAGGCCGCGCAGAACGAGCGACTTCTGCAGGCCGCGCACCGCCTTTTCTTCATCACTCTTTTTCAACACGCCCATCGTTTCCGCTCCTTGCGCCAGAATCGGCATCATCGTGATCGATGCCGTGTGCAACGTCGTCAGCCGATCGGTATCGGCTACCTGCTCAGGCGCTGCAACACCTTCGGATCGACCTTCACGTCATGCTGTAGCACCAGCGCCTTGTCGACATTTGTCGCCGCCTTTGCGTCATCGCCCAATGCCAGATATCCGCGCGCAATCGTTACGCGCGTCTGCGCGGGCAGATTGGCCGCCGGCGTGTCGAGTCGCTTGACCAGCTTGTCGATCTGCGCCATCTGCGCCGGATCCATCGCGGCGCCAGGCGTCTCGGCGATCGGAAGCTCCTGCACGGTCTGCGTGAGCTTCGCTTCAAAGACCGGCGCCAGTGCCTTGGCGACATCGGTCGGCGGCTTTGCTGCATCGACCTTTTCGGCCAGCGCGTAGGCCTTGTCGACTTCTCCGATCGCGCGATAGGCGTTCGCGGCCACGACCTGTGCGTGCAGACTCGGCGCGCGCGCGAGCACCATCGCCGCACTATCCTCAATCACCTGCTTCTGACTGGGACTGCGCGGTTGGTCGACAGCCGTGTTCGCCGCGCGATTCAAAGCGAGCGCAGCTTCGTCGAACTTCACCGCCTGCAGGCTCGGATACCCGGCGAACACCAGCACGAACGGAAAGATCGCCAACGGCTGCACCAGCGAGCCATCCTTGCGTATCGCAAGAATCAGCGCCCAGATGCCGACCAGGAACAGCGCGACACCCATCGCCAGCAAGGCTATTTCGTAGCTGTAGAGGCCTGAAAAAAAACCGCGTTCAATCGTGATTTCCATGTTGGATCCGCTCTGCCTGTTGCCTTGCCATAACCATGCTGGTCGCGCGCCTGGCGCGACTCCTGGACGCACTACGCCGATTCGTCGAAATCATCGGAGAAGATTTCGTTGCCCGATTCATTCGCTGAAACCCGCGCTGGTGGTACGACGGGAGCCGTGTTCACGCCACCGCCTCCGTGCGGTGCGGCTTTCTTCTTTTCGTCCTTCTTCCCGCCCTGCTTGGCCTTGCCTTTCTTCTTGGCGGCGCCGATGCCGCAGTGACCGCCCTTGTGCACGCACACCGTGGTGACGCCGCTCGCGCTGTTGTCGTGGATCCATTTGGCCCGATCGCAGGGCACGCGCACGCAGCCCAGCGAGTGCGTCCCCGACGCTACGCGTTGCGAGTTGTGGAATCCAAATTCCAGATTCACGAATCCGGTGAACCAGGCCATGCCGTGACCGTCTTGATTCGTATGGCACGGCCCGCATTTCGCGCCGATCGTGTGCATACCAACCGGTGTCGTCGATGGATTCGGCGACGACAGGAAAGGACCGACCTTGCTCGTCGTCGCGGTCTTCGTGCCCATCTCGGCGATCACCATCTGCGTGGTCAGATCGACATCGAGATGGCGAATGAAGTCGGCGCTGTTCGATGCCGGCCCCGGCGGACAGGTTTCGTTGCCACAGTTCGGATGATGCACAACCGGGTTGACCGCGCTGGTGCACTTGCCGTCGCACTCTTTCGGGCCGCAAGGCACTTTCTTCTTCGTTCCAGCGCGCTTCCTGCCACTGGGTTTCAAGGGGCCATCGACGCGCCTGCGCTTGCTCTTGTCGCGCCGCGGCTGGCGTTGCAGCGCCGGTCCGCCGCGGCCTGAGCCCTGTTGCACCACGTGTGTCAACTCATGCGCGAGCAAGCGTTGTCCGGCCAACGTATGCGGGCTGTAGCGGCCTGCGCCAAACACGATATCGTTGCCGAACGTATACGCATTGGCTTGAATGCGTGCGGCCGAAGCCGCCGCGGATGCATCCGTATGCACGCGGACGCCGCTGAAGTCGCGATCGAAACGTCCCTCCATGAAATGCCTTGCCGGCGCATCGAGCGGCCGGCCACCCGCGGGAATCGCCACCGGTTCCAACTCGCCATCCGCGCCTGCACCGGCTTCCATTTTCGGGCGCCCAGATTCATCGCCGACCAGTTCGACTTCGACCGCATCATCTGGTGCTTCCCCGACTTCATCGCCGCCGACGTATTCGTCGCTGTCGGCTTCTTGTGCCGCAGAAGCGGGCGACGCATCCGTCGATTCCCGCCGCACGCTGGCGGACTCTCGCCCCGCGCTCGAAATCGTCTGCACCGCCTGATCGCCAACCACACGTGCCGCAACCCGCTCCGCCTCGCGTTCCAGCGGGTCGTCAGGTTGGCTAATCCTCACGCTGCCGGCGTTATGCAGACGCACCGAGCTGAAATCGTGAGCAAAACGCGATGCCATCACACTAGGAGCATCGGTGTCGCGGTGAGGTTTCTCCTTCGCGCAGGACTCGCAGGTGTCAGCTGCTTCGCCGCGTCCGTTGCACGCCGCGCATTGGCGTTGCAGAAACCGGTTCGTGCTCGGCAGCGCGGGGGCAGGGACTACCGGCGTGCGGGAGTTCAGCAGGACGCTCTGCGCACTTTTCATGGCGGCGTTCTCCGCGGCGTTGTCAGCTCAGACGTGTGGGCGGTATCGAGTGCGCCGTGCAGCGCGCGTGCGACGCCGGCGCCCAGAGAATCTGCCCGTGCAGTTGCACCGAGCGGCAATGCAGTGGCTTTGAGCAGCGGAATCGCCGAAGTCTTCATGCCCGACGACGGCGACGCTTGCAGCAGTCGCGCCAGTTCCAGGCTCAAGGCGCGACGTACCGCATCACCGTCGAACGTGTTGGCGGCGAAACCGTCGAGCACGAGCCGCTCGATGTGCAGGTCGATCTTCATGCGCTGCCCTCCGCTCGCTCGAGCCAGCGGAAGTCGGTTTCATTGACAGGCTTCTCCAGCTTGCGCAATTCACATCGTGTGGCGTCGAGCAGCATTGGCATGCCGATTGGCTGTTGCGCGCGCGCGGCAAGAAAGGCCGCATTCAATGCAATTGAGTGGATGCTCGCGCCGGTCAGATTGAAGCGTGCGAGGCGTGTGTAGTCGATCACGCCGGTTTCAATTTTTTCCGGCAGCGCCTTGCGCCAGATTGCCTCGCGTTCGACCACGCCCGGAAACGGGAAGCGGACAATGAAGCGCAGACGACGCAGGAAGGCATGATCAAGTGCGCTCTTCATGTTGGTAGCGAGGATAGCGAGGCCGCGGAACGCCTCCATGCGTTGCAGCAGGTAGTTCACTTCAATGTTCGAGTAGCGGTCGTGGCTGTCCTTGACTTCACCGCGCTTGCCGAACAGCGCGTCTGCTTCGTCGAACAGCAGGATCGCGCCGCCACCCTCAGCTGCGTCGAACAGCCGCCGCAGGTTTTTTTCGGTCTCGCCGATGTACTTGTTGACGACAGCCGAGAGGTCGATGCGATAGAGCAGCAGACCCAGTTCATTGGCGATGACTTCCGCCGCCATGGTCTTGCCGGTGCCGCTCTCGCCCGCGAACAGCACGCTGATGCCGAGCCCGCGATTCATGCGCGCACGAAAACCCCAGTCGTCATAGACCGTACCGCGGTGCTCCACCTGGTCAGCGATCTGCCGCAGCAAGGCCTTTTCGGCCGTCGGCAATTCGAGTTCGTCCCAACGCGCCTTCGCTTCGACCGGTTGTGCGAGTTGGTCGAGCACCGGCCGCGCGCGCGCCAGACACTGCGCCCACAGGACCGCTGGCAACTGTTCCGATTCACCTTGCGTCAGCGCGAGTGCCGCACTCGCGGCACCGTGGATCGTCGTCGCGTCGAGATCGAAATGCACGGCCACGCGCGCTGCTGCATGGGCATGGCCTTCACCGAGCGCATCGACCCAGATACCGCGTTGCTCCGCCGGCGTGGGTTTGGCGATGTCCACTGGCAAGGCCTCGCGGCCGACGCGCGGCCACGGTTCGCGCACATCAAGGAACACCAGACCGCCCGCGCGATCAAGCACGCGCTGCAGCGCTGCACCCGACGGACCAGGACGGTCGACATCCGTGGCCTCGACGTACAACGCAAGTGGCAGCAAGGCGCACTCGCGCTGCCACAGACGCAACAGGGCTTCCTGATCGGCGAGCGCTGTTGGCGCAACATCGGCGGCTATGCGGTAAACACGCAGACCAAGTTCTTCGGCCACGCTGCGCGCAACGAGCTGCTTGCTCGCGCCATCCACGCCCAGCAATTGCACGATCGGCGCACTGCCCATGACGGAAGCGCGCAGGCACTGAACAATCGCGTCACTCGCAGCTTGCTGCGAAGGCGGCATATTGACCGCTTCATTCGGCAACAAGCTCAGCAGCGGTGCGATCCGGTCATCGAGATAGTTCGCCCCTTTGAGATAGCTGACGATGCGCTCATCGACGCGCAAGGCGCTGCCGACCAGCGACTGCATCGCGGGCTGATTGATTTCGATCAGACGCCAGTAGCGCAACGGACGTTCCGGCGACATCGCGTCCCATACCGGTTCGTCGAACAGCGCCATTGCAAGGGCGAAGGTCGGGTAGGGTTTCGCTGCATCGTGCTGCGCGCGCGCACACAGCATTGCGACGCGTGTGTCGAGTTCCATCGCAGCGCACAGCAGCAGCAGGTCGCGCTCGAAGTCATTGAGTCCCAGACGTTGCGCAATCAGCGCGAGCGCCGGCGGCAAGCCAGCATCCTCGCCCGCCGCAGCCGGCACCGGCTCGCCGGCGCTCGCCGGTTGCGGCGCCGAGATCCACGCTGCGTTCGATGCGGGCTCGTCGATTTCGCGCGTCTGCACTGGTGCATTTCGCGGCATGAATCTGCGCAACCATGACAGCGGCGGCGCTGCGACCGGCTGGGCATCGGACACCGTTGCCGCATCCACTCGCGCAACCGCTTCGCCTACATTCGCGAGGCGTTCAAGCCGCTCCCGCAACACAGCCAGTTGCGCGGCGAGATCGCGGTTGTTGACTGCCTGCCATTGCTCGTAAGCGCTCACGGGACTGTCACCTGCTGGTTCGGATCGAAGGCCGGCAGCGCGGGTACTCCGCTGTAGAGCACGGGCAGGCTGTCGATGCCGTCGACGCGCAGGCGCACGGTGTAGGTATTGCCGCGGCCGACGTTTCTTGCCGTGAAGCTTGGCTCGTATGCGAGGGTCGGATCCGGTGGTGGCGGTGGCGGGTCCGGATTGTCGGGTTCGACCTGTCGGTCACCAACCACCAGCAACACGCGCTGACCTTCGCGACATTGCGGAGTGGCTGCAATCACGAACGCGACATCCCTCGTTGCAGGCGCGCTCGGTGGCGTGCTGATCGTCGGCGTGATCGTGATTGACGGTGCCAACGCAAACGCGAGTTCGTTGCTGACTAGCTTGATGTCGTCGCCAACGCCGACCACCGCAGCGACCGTGTACAAGCCCGGTACCCAGGCCGTCTTCGCCACGACATCGTTGAGCGCAGGCAGCTTGAACTTGATCTCGCCCGCCGCGTCGCCGGCCTGCGGTGCCAATGTCAACGGTTGCGCCAGGCGAGGCGTGAAGAAGCGCAGATTCGTCTTCGACAAATCGAATGACGAGCCAACCAGCACCACCTCGTCGCCGAGACACGCCGCCGATTGCGCGCGTGGATAGCGCAACGATTCGAGCGACGGCGCACGGCTCGCGGTCGCGCTCGGACCGCGATCGTCAGCGCCACGCTTGAGCACCGGCAAGGCCGCGCGCGACGCCAGCTGACTATCGATCAGCAGCACGGTGACTTCATAGCCAGCGGAGACGCGATAGTTCGTCTGCAGGGCAGTCCACAGCTTTGACATTTCGTCCATCGGCAGCGTCAGCGGGGTAACGCGTACGCGCTCGAACTGGTCGGCGAGATCGTTGTTCGCCAGCACGCCACGGATGGTCGTGCGGTCCAGCAGCGGAAAGTCGTGCAACACACTCATGGCGCCACCGAGTACGCGATGGCTGATGCCCGTAGGGTCGGCTTCATCGCAATACGCGGTCAGCAGGTAGTGCAGATTGAGCGCAAGCAGCGGCCGCCCGAGTTCGCCCTGACGCGTCTGGCTCGGCACGTCCAGATTGCGCCAGGCAGCGTTGACTGTCGTCTGATACAAGAAGATGTTGAGGCGCGGATCCGACTTGGTGTCGCGCTGGGCGATGTCAGGCGGAAGCGTCGTCACCGTGAATCCAGGCAGGTCGTTGTCACGTTGCGGAATCTTCTCCTGCAGCAAATGCTGCAAGGTCAGCGTCGTCGCCGCGATGGCCAATGAATTGCTCACCGCTTGCGCTCCTTGCGTTCGAGGTATTCGTCGAGTCGCGTCGGCTTGACAGCAGTCGCGGCACGCGCGTTCGATGGCGTTGCCGCAGCGGGTGTCGCACGCACTTCGACGCGGCCGATGCTGATCGTCACGATCGCCGCGGCTGCGGGCTGCTGCATCTGCTCGCGACGTGCTTCACGGCCGCTTTCCATCTGCTGCCGAAGCGTAGCGGCGACTCCATGGTTCGGCAGCAGGCTCGCCGCAGGTGCTGCGTCTTCATTGCGCGCGTTGCCGTGGGTCGATTCGTAGTCGACGTCAGGTTCATCGAGCAGGCGCGAACGCGGAATCAATCCGGGTGCGATCTGGTTGTCGTCCGCGTAGTGCGCGGCCGCGTCGGCAGATGTTGGCAGTCGGGAATTTTCGGTCGACGCAGACGAGTTCGGCGCGCGTTTTGGCGCGAGCATGGGCATATTCCGGACAAGCAGCGACGGCGCGATCGGCGTGTCCGCTGGCACCGAATCGTCTTCGCATTCGCCAGACATCGAAGCACGCGGAGCCGGCCTCACAGATCCGACGACGGCCATCTCGTGGATGGGCTCCACCGGCCACGCCGCAGGCGACGCTGCACCATCGGGCCATGCTGGCGGCGTGCCTCGCACCGCATCCGGCGAGTGCGCGCGCAAAGGGATCCTTTCCAGCGCGTCTGCAGCGTCGTCCCGCACTGACACCGATCGTGGCGGATACGCCTCATCAGCACCCTCGGGGTCCATGCGTATCGGCGCTACCGCAGGCTCGAACAGGCTCGCTGGTCGCGGCGCGACGACCGTGGCACGCTCTTGTGCGCGATCAATCACGTTTGTCAGAAAGTCGCCGCGATGGCCGGTGCCGATCGTACTCATGTGCGACACAGCTCCAGATACATCTGCCGTCGCGTCGGGCTCAGCGCGAGCACGTCGCGTTCGCTCCACGCGTACGCTCGCGCAAGTGCATGCACGTCGCGCAACGTTCGCCGTGCCCACGCGTCGATCTCGTGCCAGAGAAACGTCGCGATATCGAGGCCGACCAGCCAGCGTTCGCCGCACGCGGGACATGCAAGCGCAAGATCGGCCGTGGCCGACGGATCGGCCGCACTCATTGCCACACCGATGGCGTCGATCGCCTGCGCCGAAAGCGTATCCGTTGTTTGCGCGGTCTCCGCGCTGGAAGAAGGGTTGCTCAGACAGCGCGACACCAGGGTCAGTCGCGCGTCGAGCGGATTGCCGGGCAAGCCGATCAGATCGCCGAGGGTCGGCACGCGGAACGTGATGCAGCGCTCATCCACCTGAAGTATCTGCAACGACGGCGGCGGCGGCATATCCAACTGCAGCTCAGGCATCTCGAGTGTCGACTCGACAACGCCGGCACAAGCTGGACAACTCGCGACAAAATCGAGCCGCGCGCCGAACAGACGTTCGCGCAAGCGCAGCAGCAGCGCATCGCGTTGACCGAGCGACAGCGCCGTCAGTTCGCTGCGTTGCGCGTGTGGATGCGCGAGCGCCAACAAGGCAAGCGAGCGTTGTGGCGGCGGCAGGTTGAAGCCGCGTTCCCACGTATCCAGCAGTCCGCTTGCATCCGGAGTGCGCATGGCGTGTGCTCATCCGCGCATCAGGCCAACGTCGGTTCGGTCGGCTCGGCGACTTCGACATCGCGCTGCCAACCTTCGTTTTCGAGCTTGATGTGCTGGATTGCGACCGCGTTCGCGTTCGCGTCAAGGTCGGGCAGCGACTGATACTCGGACACCCAGCAGCGGAACACCTTGTACGCGAGCGCAAGCTGACCCGCCTCGTTGTAGACCTCGATGATCAGGTCCTTGCGAAAGCTCTTCAGCGAGACCTCGGCGCCGAGACCGCTGCCGAAATTCCAGACCTTGCTCGCCCACGCCTCGAACTCGGGGTCGTGAGTGACGCCGCGCTCGATCGAGATCGCGTCGTACTCAGTGCGTCCGGGCGACTTGCGGCTCGAGCTCGGGTCGCCGCCTTCGCGGTGCTTGACGACCTCGGTGGTGCGCTTGAGTCCGCCGACCTTGCTGACGCCAGCGACGTAGCGGCCGTCCCACTTCACGCGGAACTTGAAATTCTTGTACGGGTCGAAGCGTTGCGCATTGACGGTGAATTGCGCCATGACGTCCTCCTCAGGTCTGGATATCGCCGGCGATCTGCTGCAGCTGGATCACCACGAACTCGGCGGGTTTGAGCGGCGCAAAGCCGACCACG
>JBDSNK010000144.1:0-4227 GCA_039915385.1 Dokdonella sp. | reverse complement strand
TCGTGTTCGTGCCGATCATGGGCGAATACGTCACGCCCTGGCTCAACGACCACCTTGGCCATTGGCCGCTGATTGGCGCACTGTTCACCGGTCCGCCGCTCGGCATCGGCATGCTGACCGCGGGCATAGTGCTGGCGATCATGGTCATTCCGTTCGTCTCGTCGGTGATGCGCGAGGTCTTCCTGACCGTGCCGACGAGGCTGAAGGAATCCGCATACGCGCTCGGCAGCACCACCTGGGAAGTCGTCTGGGACATCGTGTTTCCGTACACGCGCTCGGCGGTGATCGGTGGCGTGTTTCTCGGCCTTGGACGGGCGCTCGGCGAAACGATGGCCGTCACCTTCGTGCTCGGCAACGCGCATCGCCTGTCCGCTTCCTTGCTCGAACCCGGCAACTCGATTGCCGCGACCATCGCCAATGAGTTCACCGAAGCAGATTCGGATCTTTATCGTTCATCGCTCGTCGCTCTGGGCTTCCTGCTGTTCGTGGTCACGTTCATCGTGCTTGCTGCGGCGAAACTGATGCTGCGCCGGCTCGCACGCAACGAGGGTACGAAATGAGCACCGTCGCCGATCGTCTCTATCGCAAACGCGCGGTCATCAACGCCTTCAATCTCGTCGTATCCGGACTGTGTGCCGTCTTTGGTCTGTTCTGGCTGGTGTGGATACTGTGGACCACGCTGCGTCATGGCATCGCCGCGATGAAGCCCGGCCTCTTCACGCAAATGACGCCGCCGCCCGGTTCCGATGGCGGCCTCGCCAACGCGCTGTTCGGCAGTCTGGTGATGAGCTTCACCGCGATTCTTATCGGCACCCCGGTTGGCGTTGCCGCCGGAACTTATCTCGCGGAGTTCGCGAAGAAGCGCGCGCTCGGCGAAACAATCCGCTTCCTGAATGACATCCTGTTGTCGGCGCCGTCGATTGTGCTTGGCCTGTTCGTGTACACGCTCATCGTCCGTCCAAGCGGTCACTTCTCGGGCTGGGCAGGTTCGATCAGCCTTGCCCTGATCGTCCTCCCGGTCATCGTCCGCACCACCGACGAGATGCTGCAGCTTGTGCCAAGCACCATGCGTGAAGCGGCTCTTTCGCTTGGCATTCCGCAATGGAAGGTGACGATGCAGGTGCTGTACCGCTCGGCGCTGCCGGGCATCGTCACGGGTATCCTGCTGGCGCTCGCGCGCATCAGCGGCGAGACCGCACCGCTGCTGTTCACTGCACTCAACAACCAGTACTGGAGCGTCGACATGAACGCCCCGTTGGCGAGCATGCCGGTGGTGATCTTCCAGTACGCAATGAGCCCGTACGAGTCCTGGCAATCTCTCGCCTGGGCCGGTGCCTTTGTCGTCACGATCTTCGTCCTGCTTCTCAGCATCCTTTCCCGCGCGATCCTGCTTCGCAACAAGGTCTCTCATGACTGACGCCCACTTTTCCGCCGACTCCATGGTCGCTGCGTCCGCCGCGTTGGCGTCGGCGTCTGCACCGCGACCGAAGATGGCCGCGCGCAATCTCGACTTCTACTACAACGGCTCCCAGGCACTGAAGAACGTCAACTTCGACATCGCCGCGAAGCGTGTCACCGCACTGATCGGCCCGTCCGGTTGTGGCAAGTCGACTCTGCTGCGCGTGTTCAACCGCATTTATTCGATCTATCCGAAACAGGAAGCAAAAGGCGAAGTGCTGCTCGACGGCGAGAACATCCTCGATCCGAAATTCCCTTTGAATCGTCTGCGCTCGAAAGTCGGCATGGTGTTCCAGAAACCGGTGCCTTTCCCGATGTCGATCTACGACAACATCGCCTACGGCATCCGCCACTACGAGAAGCTGTCAAAGGCCGACATGGACACACGGGTCGAGCAGGCCCTGAACCAAGGCGCCTTGTGGGGCGAGGTGAAGGACAAACTCAAGCAGAGCGCGCTCGGCCTCTCGGGCGGCCAGCAGCAGCGCCTGTGCATCGCGCGCGCGATCGCGCTGAAGCCCGACGTGATCCTGCTCGACGAGCCAACCTCGGCACTCGATCCGATCGCGACCGGCAAGATCGAACAGCTGATCTCGGAACTGAAGGAACATTTCACGATAGCGATAGTCACCCACAACATGCAGCAGGCGGCACGCTGCTCGGACTTCACCGCCTTCATGTACCTGGGCGAGCTGGTCGAATTCGGCAACACCGAAATGCTGTTCACGAAACCGACCAAGAAGCAGACCGAAGACTACATTACTGGCCGTTTCGGCTGAGAAGACAAACCATGACCACGACGCCGAATTCCGATCACATCGTCAAGAGCTACGACGCCGAACTGAAACGCCTCACCGGCGAAATCCAGCGCATGGGCGAGCTAGCGCTCGCGCAGCTTGCCGCCTCGATCGACGCCGTGATGGAGCGCGACAGCGATGCGGCAATGAAGATCGTGCACGACGACAATGCGATCGACGCGCTCGACCACGATGTCAGCCAGGACGTCGTTCGCCTGCTCGCGCTGCGCCAGCCGATGGCGCGCGACCTGCGCGAGATTCTCGCTGCATTGCGCATCTCGGCCGACATTGAACGCATTGGCGACTATGCGGCGAACATCGCCAAGCGCTCGATGGTCCTCAACCAGTCCGCACCGGTGCAACTCGCCTCCGCCCTGCCGCGCCTCGCGCGTCTGGCGGAAAGCCTGGTGCGGCAAGTGCTGGCGGCGTACCACGACAACGACGCGGACCAGGCGCTCGATGCCTGGACACGCGACGAGGAATTGGATGAGCAGTACACCGGCCTGTTCCGCGAATTGCTCACCTACATGATGGAAGACCCGCGTAACATCACGCCGTGCACACACCTGTTGTTCATGGCGAAAAACCTCGAGCGCATCGGCGACCACGCGACCAACATCGCCGAGAATGTCTACTTCCTCGTCCACGGCAGCCACATCAAGCAGACCCGGCGCAAAGGCGATTCGACCAGCGGCATCACCGCTGCGGGCGCCTGACCGCGCCACCGTTCCAACGTTCGTGCGCCGCGCGGTCTCCATAGCGGCGCGACGCGGGTGCTATCGACGCATAGCCCCTCCAGCGGCAGTTGTCATAAGCGCCGCCGCACGCCGATGCCAGACTCGTCCCGCCAGACCCTCGGGAGTGGGAGATGGACGAAATCTGCGTGCTGCGGGAGCGCGCCCGCGGCGGCGGCGAAGTGGCATGGCAAAGCGTTATTACCCCGCTCTACGACGACCTTCCGCGCCGCGCCGCGCACGCTGCGCCAGCACCACTGGTCGGGCGAATTCGCTCAACGCGACCTCAATCGTGCACGAGTTCTAGCTGCGCATTGCCAAGCAAGGTGCTGCGTCCATCGGCAGTCGCGAACACTTTCTTGCGCTGGCCGGCCGCGCCATGCGCCAGCTCCTGGTCAACCACGCGCACGATCGCGTTGCCGCCAGCCGCGGCGGGGACGTCGCCCCTGCAATCCCTGGCCAGACCGATTGCGCCGCCGATCAAGAAGCCGAAGAACGGATCGGACTTGATGCCGCGCTGGATCAGCTCGCACATCTGGACGCGCGACTGGTCAATGTCGTCGACTGGCGCATGTTCGGCGGATTGACCGAAGCGGAAACCGCCGCTGCACTCGATCTTCCGCCATCCACGGTGGAGCAGCTTTGGCAGCACGCGCGAACAATTGCACAGGCTGCTGGCCGCCTGACGCGGCCAGACGAGCGGGCTCCATCGCCCGCTCGCACACAGAAATGGCTGTTCGTGACGACTGTGCTAGCGCGGCACGCCCGAGACCTTCACGGCGCGTTGGCGCAGGGTCTCGAACAAGGCGACACCGGTCGCGACCGAAACGTTCAGACTTTCGATGTCGCCACGCATCGGGATCTTCGCGAGGAAGTCACAGGATTCACGCGTGAGTCGACGCATGCCCTCGCCTTCGCCGCCGAGCACGATCGCAATCGGCCCATCGAGATCAACGGAATAGAGCGACTGCGGCACATCGCCAGCAAGACCGACCAGCCAGACACCGGCGTCTTTCAGCCCCTTCAATGCGCGCGCGAGATTTGTCGCGGCAACGATGGGGACACGATCGGCAGCGCCGGCCGAAGCGCGCCGCACCGTCGGCGTGACGCCCACGGCGCGATCCTTCGGCACCACGACCGCCGTCACGCCCGCCGCTTCCGCACTGCGCAGGCAGGCGCCGAAATTGTGCGGATCGGTGACGCCGTCGAGCACAAGGATCAACGCATCGCGCCCGGCTTTC
>JBDSNK010000343.1:0-7560 GCA_039915385.1 Dokdonella sp. | reverse complement strand
AGCAGCACCCTTGGCGTCGCTGTGTTCGCTGGCGACGTCCGATGCAGCCAGTTCCGTGCGCGGATCGCTCGCCGCGCCCGGCAATGCGCGCAGCGCAGACAAGGCCCCATCCAGGGCATTGGGACTGCGGGCCGATAGCAGCACGCTGATCTGGCGCAGGCGATAGTTGGGGTCCTGCGGGCGCAGCGCGACCAGTGCAGCCGCACCTTTGGATGCCGCAGCCCATTCATGCTTGGCGACCTGGCGCTGCAGCTCTATCTGCAGGCGCTGCTCCTCGGGCAGCCCTTGCGCGTGTGCAGCTGCCTGCTCCGCCGCGGCTGCGGCCTTCTTTCCGTAGCCCAGCGCAGCCCACGCCTGCGCAAGATAGCTGTAGCCAGGCGCATAACCCGGAGCTTGCGCGACGGCATCGAGCAGCTCATCGCGCGCGCGTGCGGGATCGTTGTGATGCAAGGCATCGAGCGCGAAGCCGATGTGTCGCGCGACCTCGGCGGTGGGCGGTTGCACATTCGCGATCTGGCGCAGATCGGCCTCCTTCGTCGTCGCGATCCCGAGGCTGTCGCGTAATCCCACGCCGGCCTGTGCAATCAGCGAAGGCAGCTCGGAAACCGCGGCGTCGCGCGCGAAATTCGCGACAGCGACGCTCTTGCGCGCATCCTGCAGCGCGAGATCCAGGCGAACATGCGGCTGGTCAGCGGCACCTGAAACGAGGTAGCTGCCACTGAGGACGTAGTCCGCGCCCAGCCGACGATGCAGGGTCAACAGGCTTTGCGCCGCATAGCCGCCGGCCATCGGTATGGCGAGGTCCGCGTGTGCGGGACGCACCAACTCATCCGGCAGCGCGTGCAAGCGTCCTCCCGCCGTGATCTCGGTTGCGAGCATTTCGCCGAGCGCGGGCCCCAGCCACGCGTCCTTTGCGTTCTGCGACAGATTGTTGAATTGCACGATCGCGACCGCGTTCCCCGTCGCAGCTTCGATCGGTGCCTTCGATTCGTGTGCGAGAAAACGCCAGGCAAGCAGGCTTGTCGCAACGACTATCCCGACCACAGCCGTCGCAACGAGCAACCGTCGACGCGACGGATGCGGGCGGGAATCCGCCACAGCTGCATCGGCGACCAGACGCACCTCGGCCGACTCCTCGACGGCTGCATCAACCGATACCGATGCCTGCGCATCGTCATGCTTGTGCACTTGGATGATGTGGGCGCCGGACGTAACAGAGGTCGCCGCGACCGTCGACATTGATTCGGGCGACGACAGTGGACCGGGTGCTCGCTCGACACGCTGGACTGCAGCAACAAAACGATAGCCAAGCTTGGGAATCGTCTCGATCCAGCGCGTGTCGTGCTCACCCTCATCGAGCGCCTTGCGGATGAGCCAGATGTGCTTGGTGAGATTCGATTCATCGACGAACCCGCGCGGCCACAGCACGCGCATCAGTTCTTCCTTGCTCACGGCGTGACCGGCCTGCTCGACCAGCAACAGCAGCGTGTCGAAGACCTTCGGTGTCAATGTGACCGGTTCGCCACGCGCCAGCAGACGGCGTTCGCCTGGATCGAGCTCGAACTCGCCGAATCGATAGATCGGCTTTTCCAACGCCGACATGGATTTGGCCGCAGTAGGGACGTCGGCAGGAATTCTGCCAGAAAAATACAAGCAGAACGGCAACGACGTTCAGGCACGCCTTGATCGAAAGTGAATGCGTGCGCTACACGCCTCGCGGAGATCGATGTGTCTGCCATTGCCGTTCCGATAGCCACGTTCGTTTTCGTGAAACGTCACGCGCTTGCCTGGATCGCCGGTGGGTTCATCGTGTACGTATCAGTCGCATGCGATCCGCTTGTTGCCGTCGCACAGACTGCACAAGACGCCAGCCACGCACAGCCGATCGACTGGCAAACGAGCCCGCTAGATCTCGACCTGCGCGGCATGAACGGCGAGCGCTATGCGTTTCATTGCCCACCGGGCAAACCCGCTCAGAGTCGCGTCACTGGCAGCGGACCGTACACGGACGATTCGTCGATATGCACCGCCGCCGTGCATGCCGGCCGTTTGCACGGCAAGAACGGCGGCGACGTGGTCATCGAAATCCGCCCTGGCCAGGCGTCATACGCGGGCTCCGAGGAGAACTTCGTGAGATCGGCGAACTCGGACCGCGCATGGAGTGGCAGCTTCGTTGTGCTGCGCAACGAAGATTATTCGAATCCGTGATGGCATCCGGCAGAGGGAACAGGCGGTCATGAATGCCGATGCCGAACGCACGGTGTCAGATTGGGCGAACCCGATCGTGGTTGGCGGTACGGAAGTCGATCTGTCACCGGGCGACCCGAACACGGAACCGTTCGCCTTCGTTGTAGCCCGTCTCGACAACGACCTGATTTTTTCAGGCCACTTTGACCCCTGAGGAATTTCCATGAACGCCATGAAATGCGTACGGTCCTGCTTCGCCTGTTGCGCGCTCGCCGTGATCCCCAGCGCTTTTGCGTTGACCATCGATGCGTTCAATCCGCAGCCCGATAGTGGACCCATGGCGCTTGCCACCCAGGTCGACGGAAAGATCATTATCGGCGGCCAATTCCAGACGGTCGGTACTACGCCGGTCAAGTCCATCGCCCGGCTCAACGCCGACGGGTCGACAGACGCCACCTTTGCAAACCCCGCCGTCAATTTTGAAGTCAAAGCGGTTGCTGTGCAGCCAGATGGCAAAATCCTGATCGGCGGAACCTTCGATGCGATCGGTACAAGCGCGCGCCACTATCTGGCGCGACTCAATGCGAACGGCACGCTGGATACCAACTTCGTCGATCCGGATTTGAACAGCACGGTTTGGGCGATCGCCATGCAGCCGGACGGCAAGGTGCTCGTGGCGGGCAGCTTCACCCTGTCTGGCGCGACGCCGCGCGGACGTCTGGCCCGCTTCAATAGCGATGGCACGCTGGACACGCTCACTTTCGCCGATCCGAAAATCTGCAATAGCGAGGCACACAGCGTTGCCTTGCAGGCGAATGGGGACATCGTGGTCGGCGGCTTTTTCGCCCACATCGGAAATTGCAGTGGATCGCCGTACCACTTCTATCTGGCGCGTTTTTCCAGCGCCGGAGTACTCGATTCGACATTTCCCGTCGACCCGCCGCCTGGGCCCGTCGGCAGCGGAACGGTGGTCGGCGCGGACGGTTCGATCTACGTCGGTGGCGGCTATCCGACCAGCGATTCGCTCGCCACGCGCCTGGTGGCAAAACTGTCGAGCAGCGGTGCGCTCATCAGCGCATTCGACGATCTGAACAATGACGGCAGCTCCAACTCCTTCGTGTTGCAGCCCAACGGGAAAATATTGATCGGCGGAAACTTCCAGCAGGTCGGTGGACTTGCGCGCCACGCGCTCGCACGCCTGAATGCTGACGGCTCGCTCGACAGCAGCTTCGCCGATCCCGCCTTCAGTCTCGACGCAAACAACCCGAACGGCGCCATTTTCGGAGTTGCCGCGCAGGCCGATGGCAAGGTGCTCGCTGCCGGAAATTTTTCATTGGCAAGTGCTCAATCGCGGCAATACATGGCGCGCGTGGTGAGCGGAAATCTGGCGACGAGCCGGTTCACGGGGCAGCCATCCGGGTCGAGTGTCGTGGCCGTCTGGTCGCGCACTGGCGACGGCCCGGAACTCGCGCAACCGCCGATGCTGATGCACTCGAGCGATGGCGTGAACTTCGCCGCGGTCGGCCCGATGACACGCATTGCTAACGGCTGGCAGGCGACTGCTCCGTTCAACGTGCATGGCACGCCGTTCTATCTGCAGGCCACGGGCACGACGAGTGGCGGCGCGCAAACCGGTTCGGCGGGTCGGGTGGCAAGCGACACCTATTTCAGCGACACGACTTTCGCGGACGGCTTCGAGTAGAGCCGCGCGATCCGTTTTTGGGGTGACAACTGAAGAGAGAGGAAACAACCATGAAACGCAACTACAAAAGCGATCCGTTGGTAAAACGATTTGCAGGCGATCCGCCCGCGATCACGAAGCAAAGCCACCGCGTGCGGGCCGCTACCACGTTTGTCGCGATGGCACTCGGCGCTCTGACACTGTTTCACGGCACGTTGGCGCGAGCCAATGCCTATGCGTTCGACACCACTGGCTTCAACGCGCCGCACGGCTTCGTTTGGGGCCGCTTTGGCAATGGCGGCAATGCCTATGGCCGCAGCATTACGCGGCTTGCGAATGGCGACACGCTCGTCGCGAGTCTGGGTCCGCCGTGCAACGGTGCCGATCAAAGCAACGGCATGTTCAATGTCGGGATCGAACGCTTCAGCGCGAGCGGCCAGCACCTGACCTTCCCCAATGCCGGCTCGTCATGCGGCGGCGATATCGCGTACCCGGACGACGCAGCGTCCACGTATCAGTACATACGCGACATCAAGGATTTCAATGGGACGATCTACGTGATGGTCGACTACGCCTTCTCCAGCACCGACGAGGACTCGCACATTCTCTCGTTCCACGAAGACGGCTCTTTTGTCCAGGCCGTCCGCGCGTTCCAAACGACGATGTCCGAATTCGGCGCGAGCCTCGTGCCGTACCAGGACGGCGGTGGCAACAACTTCATCACGGCGGTCGCTACGGTCTATGCGCCGGGTGCGCCGCACATTCGTCTCACCAATTTCAAGGTCAACGCGAATGGCATTCTTTCCCAGAACACGGGCTACGGCACCAACGGCTTTGCCGACGAGTCTGTGAACACTTGCATCCAACCTCATCCGTGCTTTAGCGGAGCCGCCCGCGCCGTCGCCAAGCAATATTCCAATCTGGCGCCGGCCATCGGGCCAGACATCTATATCGTCGGCGAGATCCAATGGAATGTCGTGTCAGGTGCTGTGCAGGACTTCAATGCGATTGTGATGGATGTCCACGCCAATGGCAGTTTGAACGGCAGTTTCGGTACCGGCGAAAATCCGGGCGTCGCGATGGTCGCGTTCAATGAGGAAGACCAGTTCGAAGATCATGGTCACGCGATAGCGGTCGCGCCGAGCTGCGCCGGTAACTGCCTCACCGACGACATCTGGATTGTTGACGAGGCGCGCACGCATTGCGGCATTGCGGTTGGAGTGGCCAAGCTCGATGACGCCGGCCATTTCGTGACCAGCTTCGGCACCGGCGGCGAACTGGTATTCGGGGGTCAACTCGGCGCACCGCTTTGTGGCGGGACGATCCAGGAACATCCCGAGGGCCTCGTGTTCGACGGCGCCCGCCTCGGCATCGTCGGATTCGAGGCGCGCCATTTTGGCGCAAGCTTTTTCGTCGATCCGATTCTGGCCGTCGTCGACGCCGCCGAAGGCGGCTTGATTGACTTCCGAACCCAACCGTTCTTCAACCTTCTCGGCGGCAATCCGCCGCTCGCGCGCTGGGGCGACGGTTCCTTGTTCGACGTCATGGCCAATGGCGACGGCACGTTCACTGCGGCCGGCCAGGTACACGACGACTTCTTCAACGTCTGGAATTTCGCAGCCGCCCGCTTCGGCAACGACTCCATATTCGCCAATGGCTTTGAATGATTTGCCCGCTGCGTCCAACGCGCGCGCGACCACGGACGGCCGCGCGGCGCGGCGGCACAGCACCAGTAACACACACTGTCAATTGAGTACGAATCAGCAGGTGTGAATTTTCAAATCGAGTGGGTTGATGCAGGGCGGAATGTTGACGCTACCGGATGGCTCCACGGCGGAAACGAGTTACGACTACGACAACGTGCAGGAGTCTGCGGGTGTCAAGTAACCCGGCCATCAGAGAAACATGCGCGACGCCACCTGCGCGGCACGGGTTTCGCCGGGACTTTCGGTCCAGAGACGGATATCGGCGCATGGGAATCGCAGGGCGCCGGATGACCTGATCTTCGCAGACGGTGTTCGAGTAGAGCGGCAGTGCGATCTCGAATTTCATCGGGGTCTCGCCGCGCATCGCAGCCCTTTGGAGAACATCATGAATCGTCACATACACCTTCCATGTTGTCGTCGCTCCTACTGTTGATTGCCGGCTCGCCCGCACGCGTTCGACGGCGAGCTCGATCCGAGCTTCGGCAGCGGCGGCAAGATTCAGGTGAGCTTTGCCACGCCCGTCGGCGTAGGGTTGCTTGGTTCGACTACTGCTACAGACGTTGCTGTTCAGGCAGATGGCAAGATCCTGGTCGCCGGTTACGCCGACTACCTTGTCGATACGAGCACTCACTGCTACGCCTGGGTCGAAGGCCGTTTCAATGCTGATGGTTCGTTGGACACGTCATTTGGTGGCTCAGGAACTGGATTCACTGGCCACTATTCCGGCGGGCATGTCGAAAACCAAGCGCTCGGAATTCAGGTACGCCCAAACGGCAAGATCGTCGTCGGCGGAACGATCGCCGATGGGCCTGCAAGCGCTCAACGTGACACGCACGAATGCCCGCCGCAAAAGGCTCCGAACAAGGGTCAATGCCACGAAACCTCGCATCCCGTGTTTCGACCGCGACACAACCCAAGGAAAATCTCATGACTATTCGCAAACCATCCACTGCGACGCATTCCGCCCTCACCTTGGCACTCCTCGCATCGTTGCTGATGGCCAGTTCATCGACCGTGGCGCAAACCTGCAATGCGCCGGCTGCGTGGCCAGCCGATAGACAATTGTTCAGTGGCACCACCTGCGGCGGCGAACACGTCGCCGAATCGATCTGCAACAGCGTCCATGGCAATCCTGGCCCGAACTTCCTCGTGCGCATTTATCTGAACCACACAGCCACGGCGATCACGCTGACCGCGGCAGCGCCGGATTCGATCCGGCGATGTACCTTGCCAACGGCGCTGACAGCTGCGGTTCCGCAGCTTGCGTTGCCGTTGGTGATTCGGCCACGCCCATCAACCTCGCCGGCATTCCACCAGGCGAATACTGGCTGTTCATCGCCGCCTCCGAGCAGGACCAAACGGGTGCCTGTGGATCGTTTGTATTGACCGCCGATGGCGACTTGTCAGGCAACGACATCATTTTTGCGGACGGTTTTGACGGATGAGGACAACGCGTCTCGAGACGTCGAGGAACCTGACTAGCGTCGAACCTCAGCCAGGATTTCCATGGCATCCGGGACGAAACCTTCTCCCATCGCATGACATTCAGAAGCGGTTGCAGAAAAATATCGGAAACGCCAAAGCCTGCAGTTGCCGATACCTGCGCGGCGAAAAGATCACCGGCGAGGCCGCGGCGGTCTATGCCGGGCACAGCGAGACCGAAGACTCCAAATCAGACACGCAAACCTGGATTTCCGCGAGCCGCGGACTCCCGCTGCGCACGGAACTGGACATCGACTTGGGTGACTCGGCGGAAAGAGACACACATCCATGTGCTACGACTACAATGACGAGCATCCGCCTGCGGGTGTGAAATGACCGTCCGCGTCGGAATCGCCAACCAGCCGTCGCATCTTCAATGCGTACCGAACGAGAAGTGCGCGCTCAACCAGTACGAACGCGCCTGCATCCGGTAGTACTGCGCGTCGCCAAGCTCGCTTTCCGAAACCGGATCGCGACGATCGGAGAGGTTGTAACCGTCAAACC
>JBDSNK010000308.1:0-3777 GCA_039915385.1 Dokdonella sp. | reverse complement strand
CGGCTTCAGCCGCGATGCTGCGCTCTTGGCGGCGGTCGGAAAGGCATCGCGGCTGAAGCCGCTCCCACCACAGCACACGGCGCGCATCTTTCGACGCATGCCCCGTTACATCCGCAGCCGCGGTGCCACGCGACATTCCTTCAAGCGCAGTTGCGCCTGCGTCGCGGTTGCCGCGTCGTTGGTTGCTGTGCGCGCTTCGACGATGGTCTGCCAGTTGCGTGCGCACAGGCTGCCGAGCTTGGGGCCGAGCGAAAAACTTTTCATTGCAAGCGCATCGGCCTGCGTCCAGTCGCCACGTGCGACCTGCAGTTCGGCCAGGTATTGCAGGATGTCTGGCGCATCCGGCGCAAGTTTCAACGCGGTGTTGGTCGCCGTGATCGCCGTGGCAACATCGCGGGCGGATTCGGCATCGTGGGCCTTCTTGAGAAAGCCATCGATCGCCGCGTCACGCAACGGATGCACCTGTACCGCCGAATCGAGCCCATCGCCCGCGGCACGGATGGCGTGCAGGGCGCTGACCGTGTCGACTGCCGGGTTCGGCTTGACGCCGGGTGCCGGCGTACCGGACTGCG
The DNA here is from genome assembly GCA_039915385.1 of Dokdonella sp. GTDB lineage: Bacteria > Pseudomonadota > Gammaproteobacteria > Xanthomonadales > Rhodanobacteraceae > Dokdonella_A. The sequence goes on along the minus strand of JBDSNK010000308.1, from coordinate 3,205 downwards.
CGCACGCGGCGAGGCTGGCCGCGGTGCTCAGAAGAAGGATAGCGAAGCGAACGTTCATTGGATATCCGGTTGGTGTGTGCGCATCGCAATGATCGTCGGTGCGTGCAGTGCACGATCGCATCGAGGCAAGCGGGTATTTTCGCACGTCGACCTTAACCTCCGCTCGTGCCGAAAAATTGGCGCAGTTGATCGAGAGGACAATTCTCCTCTTCAGCCGGCGGATAGCCGGTCGCGAACGGCAGCTCGCGCGCACCCGAGCAGGCCGAATCCGTGCGTTTGCCCGAGGCCGGCGCGATCCACGCGCGCTCGATGCCGTCCTGCGGCACCACCAGCGGCGCCGTCGGCAGGCGTTTCATCAATTCGATCCATACACGCAAGCCGCCGGTCGCGCCGAACAGGCCGGTCGGCTTGTTGTCGTCGCGACCGACCCAGGCCACCGCGAGCGCATCACCGGTGAAGCCGGCGAACCACGAGTCGCGCTGCGTGTCGCTGGTACCGGTCTTGCCCGCGGCATGCAGCCAGCCAAGGCCGGAATCGTTGATCGCATGCGCGGTGCCACTGATCGCGACCTGCTGCATTGCGTAGGTGACGAGGCGCGTTGCGGTCGCATAGTCGCCGGCACCCGCCTTCACCGTGTAGCGCGACAGCGGTCGGCCCTGCGCGTCGAGCACACCACGCACCGCGCGCAAGGGCAAGGCATGCCCGTCTGCCGCGAGGTATTGATACAGCCGCGCGACATCAAACGGACTCAGATCGATCGCACCAAGCAGCATCGATGGATTCGGATTGATCTCGCGCCCAAGTCCGAACGAAGCGAGGAAGCCGTGCACGCGGTCGACACCGATGCGTCCTCCGAGATGGATCGTCGCGAGATTCCAGCTTTGCTTCAGCGCATCGATCAACAATACCTGGCCGTGCGACTGGTGATCATCGTTCTCCGGATGCCAGTGCGCACCATTGGGCTGCACCCTGTCGATCGCGCTGTCGTCGAGCAGGGTCGCCAGTGAATAGCGTTGCGGCTGCGCCAGCGCGACCAGGTTCACGAACGGTTTTACCAGCGAGCCGATGGGTCGCAGGGCATCGAGCGCGCGATTGAAACCGGGTTCATCGACATCGCGACTGCCGATCATCGCCTGCACTTCGCCATCGTGCGCGCCGGTGACGACCAGTGCTGCCTCGACCGCATCGCCACGTTTGCCGAGTGCGGCGAGCGCCTTGGTGATTGCATCCTCGCCGAGCGATTGCACCGACGGTGCCAGTGTCGTGTGGATGGCGAGCCCGGCGCTGTTGAGCTCGGTGTCCGGGTAATTCTGTTTGAGCTGGCGCCGCACCAGTTCGAGGAACGCGGGATAGCGATCGCGCGGCAAGGTCGCGTTCGCCGCGGTACCGATCGGTTGCTTGATGGCGCTTGCGCTCGTCGCATCATCGATGAGGCCAGTGTCGCGGAACACACCGAGCACGACGTTGCGTCGCGCCAGCGCGCCATCGGGATTGCGCCGCGGGTCGTACAGACTCGGCCCCTGCACCATGCCGACGAGCAGCGCGATATCGGCCGCATCAAGTCCGTGCAGGTCATGTCCGAAATAGAATTCACTCGCCGCGGCGAAACCGTGCACGGCCTGCGCGCCCTGCTGACCGAGAAACACTTCGTTGATATACGCCTCGAGAATGCGCGTCTTGTTGTAGCGCGCCTCGATGATCAGCGAGAGCAGCGCCTCATTGAGCTTGCGCGTGAAGGTCTGGCCGCGGTCGAGGAACAGGTTCTTGACCAGCTGCTGGGTCAGGGTCGAGCCGCCCTGCACGACATGACCGGCGACCAGGTTCGCCCATGCCGCGCGCACGATGGCAAGCGTGTTGATGCCATGGTGGTGCTTGAAATCACGATCCTCGACCGCCTGCAGTCCGCTCAGAAGAAGTGGTGGCACTTCGCCGAGCGTGACGTAGCGACGATCTTCCTGCAGCTCGCCGTACAAGGTGGCGATGCGCGCGGGTTCGAGCCGCACGTTCGGCAGCGCCGCACCCGAATCGGCATCGACGAGCTGGCTGACGCGACCATCAGCGAGCGTGACCGCGACGCGCTTGTCGCGTTCGCGCCCGTCAAGGTAGATGAATGCGCGCCGCGCGATCGTGAAGTGCGCACCCTCGCGATGCCAGGTGCCCGGCGTCTTCGCCTGCGCATCCTCGAGGTAGCGCGCGGCGCCAAGTTCAAGCTGCAGCACATCCGCATTCATTGGCAGGCCGGGCGCCAGCTGCAGCGGCCGCGCATACACACGGCTGGGGATCTGCCAGGACAGGTCGTCGAAGCGACCACGCACTTCCTGGTCCAGGTAAAACGAGTAGGGAACGAGGAAACCGAGCGCAAGGCCGACCAAGATCAGGAACGGAATGCGCACGATGCGCCAGGTGACGTGCAGGGCGCTCAGGGAACTGGACAGAAAGGACAAGCAGGATTTCCGGGGGGCAGGCGAGCAGGGCGCCGTGGGACCGTGCGCAGTGTAGCCGCGCCGCGCCGCGACTGGCGAGACGCGCGCCGCGCGCGCGAGCAACCGGATCGGCGATAATCACGACCGTTTGCGTTTTCTGCCGGAGCCTTGATGCACAGCCTTCCGTTCGCCGCGCAGCCGTCCGACGGCAACGGGATCGACACCCCTGTCGCGCGCGCCGCTGCGGTCGCGGTGAGGATATGCGTCTACGCTGCACAAACGCCGAGCGCCGCGACACTCGACTTGCTGCGACGGCAGCTGCCAGCCACGGCGCAACTCGCGCTGATGGGCGCGTGCGCGATCAGTCCGGAATGGCCCGAGGCCGAACGACTGCCGGATGTGATGGACGCAGATCGTCCGCACGCCGCCTTGGTCGTTGCGGCAAGGCGCTTTCCCGGCGAGGACCTCGTGCTCGTACGCGCCGACCTCCGCTTGCCGGATTTCGCCTGCGAGCGACTGCTGCATGCGCTGGCATTGCCCGACGTGCTTGGCGCGGTGGCACTGGACGGTGCACGTCATCCTCTGTTGACCGTCTCCCAAGACAACGACGTCGATGCGCAGCGACTCGACGCACTGTGCTTCGCGTATTCCGATCGTCGCGCCTTCGACGACCCCGCATTTTCAGGCGATGCGATGCCGCCGTTATCCGCCTGGCACGGTGAGCGCCTTGCCCGTCTCGGCGCCGAGCGCCTGCGTGACAAGGACGCGCTCGACGCCAGCGG
>JBDSNK010000275.1:0-6767 GCA_039915385.1 Dokdonella sp. | reverse complement strand
GCCGCGCGCGACCTGCCATTCGTGCTGCACGAGACGACCAACGAAGATCTCAAGCTCAAGTATCGCTATCTGGACTTGCGTCGCCCGGACATGCAGCGCGCGATGCGCATGCGCACAAAGCTGGTATCCGCACTGCGCCGCCACCTCGATGCGCGCGGATTCCAGGACATCGAGACGCCGATCCTGACCAAGGCGACGCCGGAAGGCGCGCGCGACTATCTGGTTCCCTCACGCGTGCACGCGGGCGAGTTCTACGCGCTGCCGCAGTCGCCGCAACTTTTCAAGCAGCTCTTGATGGTGGCCGGCTTCGATCGCTACTACCAGATCGCGCGCTGCTTCCGCGATGAAGACTTGCGCGCGGACCGCCAGCCCGAATTCACCCAGCTCGACATGGAATTCGCCTTCGTCGAAGAACGCGATGTGCAGGGCGCGGTCGAGGACATGATCCGCGCAATCTTCAAGGAGATCGCCGATGTGGAGCTCGTGGCGCAATTTCCGCGCATTACGTATGCCGAGGCGATGCGCCGTTACGGTTCTGACAAGCCTGATCTGCGCATCGCGCTCGAGCTCGTCGATGTGGCGGAAACGGTCAAGCATGTCGAGTTCAAGGTATTTGCTGAAGCAGCGAACAATGCGGAGGGGCGCGTTGCGGCATTGCGCCTGCCGGGCGGTGCCGACCTTAGCCGCAAGCAAATCGACGATCTTGGCCTGCACGCGGCGAAATACGGCGCCAAGGGTCTGGCCTGGCTGCGCGTGGACGACCGCACCAAGGGTCGTGAAGGGATTACGTCACCGATCTCGAAATTCCTCGACGACGCGACGTTGACCGCGCTGGTCGACCAGGTCGGTGCAGCGAGCGGCGACATCGTTTTCTTCGGCGCCGGCGCTTACAAGACGGTTTCGGACTTCATGGGCGCGCTGCGCATCAAGCTCGGCCGCGATCGTGGCCTGGTCGAAAATGCGTGGAAGCCGCTATGGGTCGTCGATTTCCCGATGTTCGAGTACGACGAGGAGGCGCAGCGCTACGTCGCCTTGCATCACCCGTTCACGGCGCCGAAAGTCGACGACGTTGGCGATCTCAGGGCGAACGCGAAGATCGCGGTTTCGCGCGGCTACGACATGGTGCTCAACGGCAACGAGATCGGTGGCGGCTCGATCCGCATCCATCGTCCCGACATGCAGAGCGCAGTATTCGACCTGCTCGGCATCGGCGCGGACGAAGCGAGAGCGAAGTTCGGTTTCCTGCTTGAAGCGCTCAAGTTCGGCGCGCCGCCGCATGGCGGCATCGCGTTCGGCATCGACCGCATCGCCGCGCTGATAGCCGGCACTGATTCGATTCGCGACGTGATCGCATTCCCGAAAACGACCAGTGCGCAGGACCTGATGACAGCGGCGCCATCGGCGGTTCCGCCGATGCAACTCGCCGAGTTGCACGTGCAAGTCGTAAAAAAGCGGGGAATCGAGAATCGGGAATAGGGAATCGCGAGCAGCGACGTCCCAATTCCCAATTCCCAATTCCTGTCTGATGAGCGAACACGTCATCCTCCTGCACGGCATCTGGATGCGCGGCATCACCTTGATGCCGCTCGCGCGGCGGCTGCGCACGGCCGGCTACACGGTCGAGACGATTGATTACGCCAGCGTATTCCGCGGCATCACGCCCGTGGTCGCGACCGTGCGCTCGCGCATGTGCGAACGCGACGCCACGGCGGTACATCTCGTCGGTCACAGTCTGGGGTCGCTGGTTGCGTTGGAAGCTGTCCGCGACCAAAGCGATTTGCCGCAAGGTCGCATTGTCTGCATCGGCCCGCCGCTGCGCGGCAGCGCTGTCGCACAACGGCTTGCGAGTCTGCCCGGTGGACGCCTGTTGCTTGGCCACAGCGCCGATCCGCTGCTGCAGGGAATCGATGCCTGGAAGGATTCGCGCGAAGTCGGTGTGATCGCCGGGCGGCTGCCATTCGGTATTGGCATCACGATCGGTCCGCTGACGGCGCCGCACGACGGCACTGTATCCGTCAGCGAAACGCAACTGCCCGGTATCGCCGATCATTGCATTGTCGCCGCTTCGCACAACGGTCTACTGTTTTCGTCGGAGGTTTCCGAGCTAACTATCGGCTTCCTGCGAGATGGGCGCTTCGAGTCGCCCGCGCCGTGAACGGTGCGGGCGTGCTGCTAGACTGCGTGCTGTCGCGTCCGCAGTTCGGGCCAGCTCGAAAAACCATGACGGCGCACAAATCATTCCTGCCGATTCCCGGCACCACGCGCATCATCGGCATCGACCCGGGCAGTCAGCGCACGGGCGTAGGCATCATCGATGTGGATGCAACCGGCAAGTCAATGCACGTGTTCCACACCGCGTTGAATTTGCTCGGCAACGAGAATTTCGCGGAACGCCTTAAGCAGATCTTCGATGAACTCAGTGTGATCATCAGTGAATACGAGCCACAGGAAGCGGCGATCGAACGCGTGTTCATGGCGCGCAATCCGGATTCGGCGCTGAAACTCGGTCAAGCCCGTGGCGCTGCAATCTGCGCGGTCGTCAATCGCGGCGTCGGCGTGACCGAGTACGCCGCGCGCGAGGTCAAGCAGGCCGTCGTTGGCACGGGCGCCGGGGACAAGACCCAGGTTCAGCACATGGTGGGCATCCTGCTCAATCTTCCGGGGCGTTTGCAGGCGGACGCGGCGGATGCACTCGCGATTGCGCTGACTCATGCGCACACGCGCGTGAGCATCCAGCGCATCGGTATTCCTCGCAGTGCATGGAGGCGCCGCCGATGATAGGTCGCCTCAAGGGCATCCTCATCGCGAAGCAACCACCGTGGATCGTGGTCGACGTCGGCGGCGTCGGCTATGAGCTGGAAGCGCCAATGTCCACGTTTTTTGACTTGCCCGAACTCGGTCGTGAGGTGAACCTGTGCACGCACTACACTGCCAGGGAAGACACCGTCGTGTTGTATGGCTTCCTGCGCGAGTCTGAGCGCAGCCTGTTCCGCACGCTGCAGAAGGTCAGCGGCGTCGGTGCGAAGATCTCACTCGCCGTCCTCTCGGGCGTCAGCGTGGACGACTTCGCGCGACTGGTGCAGACCAGCGACATCACGGCGCTGACGCGGATTCCGGGTGTCGGCAAGAAGACCGCGGAGCGCATGATCGTCGAGTTGCGCGACCGCGTCGACGGACTTTCGAGCGGGTTGCCGTCGAGCGCTAGCGGAGCGGTACCGCACGATCCGGTTGCCGAAGCGAGCGTCGCACTGCAGACGCTCGGCTACAAGCCAGTCGAAGTGACGCGACTGGTGCGTGACGCCGCGGTGGCGGGTGACAGCGCCGAAGACATCATCCGCAAGGCATTGAAGGCGGCACTGCGTTGAAACTCATTCGAGGCGACAGGCAATGAACCAGGAAACGAGCGCTGACGGCGAGCTGGGCACGCGGATGCGTACTCTGGTCCTCGGTGCGATCGGCGTCGTTTACGGCGATATCGGCACGAGTCCGCTGTACACGATCAAACAGACCTTCGGCGAACACGGCGTGGTGCCGACCACGTCGAACGTGCTCGGCATATTGTCACTCGTGTTCTGGTCGCTGATCCTGGTGGTGTCGGTGAAGTACGCGGGGTTCATCATGCGCGCCGACAACAAGGGCGAGGGCGGCATCATGGCGCTTACCGCCCTTGCACAGCGCAGCGTGCGCAGCAGCCAGCGTGCGCGTTGGTGGATCGTGATGCTCGGCTTGTTCGGTGCCGCGCTGTTCTTCGGTGACGGCGTGATCACACCCGCGATCTCGGTGCTCGGCGCCGTCGAGGGCCTGGAAGTGCTAGCACCCGGGCTTCAACACTGGATCGTGCCGATCGCGGCGGTCATCATCGTGCTGCTGTTTTCGTTTCAGAAACACGGTACCGGCAAAGTCGGCGCCGTGTTTGCACCGATCATGATCGTGTGGTTCCTGACCCTCGCCGCACTGGGCATCTGGCATATCGCCCAAGGCCCGTCGGTGCTGCGCGCGCTGTCGCCGTACTATGCAATCGATTTCTTCATCCAGGCGCGATGGACAGCGTTTTTCGCGCTTGGCACGGTCATCCTCGCGATCACCGGCGCCGAGGCGCTGTATGCGGACATGGGCCATTTCGGCAAGACGCCAATCCGCTACTCGTGGTTCGCCTTCGTGCTGCCTTCACTGGTGCTCAACTATTTCGGCCAAGGGGCCATGCTGATTGCCAACCCGAAGACCGCCGCCAATCCGCTATTCCTGATGGTACCCCCGGTGTTGCTGGTGCCAATGCTGATCCTCGCTGCCGCTGCCGCGGTGATCGCCTCGCAGGCCGTGATCTCGGGCGCGTTCTCGGTCACCCGAGAGGCGATTTCGCTGGGCTTTCTCCCGCGCATGCAGGTGCAACACACCTCGCGCGAGCAGATGGGGCAGGTCTACCTGCCGTGGATCAACCGCATGTTGCTGGTGCTGACGCTCGCAGTCGTGCTCGGATTCAAGTCTTCCGACAACCTGGGTGCCGCCTACGGCATTGCCGTGGTCGGCACGATGACGATCGATTCGATCCTGGTGATGATCGTGTTCCGCCGGATGTGGCACTGGAGTCGGCCGAAGGTGGCCGCCGTCGGCGCGTTGTTCCTGTTCGTCGATACCGCCTTCCTGACCGCGAACGCGGACAAGATCGAACACGGCGGCTGGCTTCCGCTGGTACTCGGCGCGGCGATCTTCACCATGATGGCCACTTGGCGCCGCGGCCGCGAATTGGTGGTGCGAGAAATCAAGCAGGGTGGTCTTGCGCTCGCGCCCTTCATTTCATCCATCGTCGCGCATCCGCCGCTGCGGGTTCCGGGCACCGCCGTGTTCCTGACCGCGAACGAAGGCGGCGTGCCGCATGCGTTGCTGCACAACCTCAAGCACAACAAGGTGCTTCATGAGCGCAATGTGATACTGACGGTCGAGACAGTGGATACGCCGGTCGCCGAGAACGACGAACGTGTCGAGGTCGAGTCGCTCGGCGACGAGTTCTACCGAGTCACCCTGCGCTTCGGTTTCGCCGAAGATCCGGACGTGCCGAACATGCTGGAAACGGTCACGGTCTGTCGCATGCCGTTCGACATGATGGACACGACGTTCTTTCTCAGTCGCGAAAGTATTGTCGCGACCGACCGTCCTGGCATGGCCCTGTGGCGCGACAGGCTGTTCGCCTTCATGCAGCGCAATGCGATGCCGGCGACCGCGTTCTTTCAGATCCCCGGTAATCGATTGATCGAACTCGGCACTCAGGTCGAGATCTGAGCAGCAGGGAATGGGGAACCGGCAGAGCCGGCCTTTGCCAGATCGATGCTGAATGCGCGCTGCAGCGTGCGTTCGATTTCCTATGAACAAATGCCCAAGCCGACGATAATCCACGCGATTTCCGATTCCCGACTTTCCCATCCCGGCCTCCAAATGACCGACCGTCTCACTTCGGCCAGCGCGAATCGCGAAGACGACCTCGTTGAGGCGACCATCCGCCCGCAGCGCTTGTCCGAGTATCTGGGACAGGAAGTGGTGCGTGAGCAGATGTCGATCTACATCGAAGCGGCTCGGCGGCGCGGTGAAGCGCTAGATCATGTGTTGATCTTCGGGCCGCCCGGGCTCGGCAAGACCACGCTCTCGCACGTGATCGCAAACGAACTTGGCGTTAACCTGCGCTCGACTTCGGGTCCCGTGCTGGAACGCCCCGGCGATCTCGCTGCGTTGTTGACCAATCTGCAGCCGCGTGATGTGTTGTTTGTCGATGAGATCCACCGACTCTCGCCGATCGTCGAAGAAGTGTTGTATCCGGCGCTGGAAGACTTCCAGATCGACATCATGATCGGCGAGGGTCCCGCCGCGCGTTCGATCAAGCTTGATCTGCCTCCGTTCACCCTGATCGGTGCGACCACGCGCGCGGGACTTTTGACGGCGCCGCTGCGCGACCGTTTCGGCATCGTGCAACGGCTGGAGTTCTACAGCACGACGGAGCTCACCGCGATCGTGCGTCGCGCGGCGAAGATCCTCGGTATTGCCTGCGACGGCGAAGGCGCGATCGAAATCGCGCGCCGCGCGCGTGGCACGCCGCGTATCGCCAATCGCCTTTTGCGGCGTGTGCGCGACTACGCCGAGGTCAGGGCGGACGGCACGATCACGGCGCCGGTGGCCGCCGCCGCACTGGCCATGCTGAAGGTCGATGCGGAAGGATTCGATGCGCTCGACCGCCGCCTGCTCAGCATGATCATCGAGAATTTCGATGGCGGACCGGTGGGTGTCGATTCACTCGCAGCGGCTCTCTCGGAAGAACGCGGCACGATCGAAGATGTGGTCGAACCCTTCCTGATCCAGCAAGGCTATCTCGTGCGCTCTGCGCGCGGTCGCATGGCCACAAACAAGGCGTATCTTCATATGGGCTTCAAACCGCCCAAGCGCGCCGTGCTCGAGGATCTGTTCGTGGATGCGGCGGAAATCGGGGGCGAGGCGTGAGCCACCGCCCGCGGGAACCTGCTGGTCCCCATTCTCCATTCTCCATTCCCGAGTCCCCGCCTTTCTCATGGCCGGCCCGCGTTTACTGGGAAGACACCGACGCCGGCGGAGTCGTCTATCATGCGCGCTACCTGCACTTTCTCGAACGCGCGCGCAGCGAGTGGCTTCGCGCAGCCGGTATCGGCCAGCAGCAGCTGCGCGATGAAGCCGGCATCGTGTTCGTGGTGCATCGCATGGAGCTGTCGTTCAATGCGCCAGCGCGACTCGATGATCTGCTGAGCGCG
>JBDSNK010000271.1:0-12860 GCA_039915385.1 Dokdonella sp. | reverse complement strand
CTCCATTCCCGACCATCGAGGTTGCAGCCCGCATCCACCAGCGACTTGTTTTTCCATACATGGCAGCACGGCGCACCCGCCTCGGCGGTCATCGGGACGCGCCAGGCGACCCAGCCATCGGCTTGTTTCACCTGCGTCTGCAGATCGGGCACGGCAAGCGCGTTCGCGCCAACTGCGGACAGCACTACCGCGCCGAGCACGAGTGCTTTCATGTCGAGCCTCTTCATTTCTTGCTCCCGGGCTTGTCGAGTTCGTCCTGAATCGCATCGATCGCCGCGTCGTCATCCATGACCGTGAGCGTGCGCAGCAAGGCCTTCTTCTCGTCGACGCTCTTCGCAGCGCGATAGAGGGTGAGCACAGCCTGACTGTCACCGCAGATCAGCAACCCCTTGAGTACGGCGTCGCGCATGGCCGGCGTATTCGCCTGCGCATACAGCTTGACCAGAGCGTCCTCGCCACCACGATCGCCCGCGACGCCGAGCGCTAGCAAAGCAGCAACGCGGATGTCTTCCGATTGCTGCGCATTCCCGGCGATGCCTGCCAACGCAGCGCTGCTGCCCGCGACGCCGAGTGCTTCGATGATCGCCCGCTGGTTGTCGGCATCCCTGGTCGTATCGAACAATTGCCTGAGTTCGTCGGATGCATCGAGCGCACCGAGTTTCTGGATCGCGTCGGCGCGCACGTCGGGATCCGCTTCGCCGCGCGCGGCGGCGAGGATGAGATCCTTGCGATCGGCCACGAGGTAGGCTTCGATGATCTGGCGCTTCTCGTGCGTGTCCTTGCTCGACACATAGATGTCGCGCAGTTGCTCGATTGCACGGTCTTCACCGCTGATACCGAGGATGCGGATCGCTTCCTCGCGCACTTCCGGATCGGCCGCGTTCCTGGTCGCGTCGACGACGGAATCCAGACCGGCACCCTCGTCGAGCTGGCTCAGCACGAACAATGCACGCTTCTTGATTTTGATCGAATGCGGCCCCTGCAGCACTTTCTTCAGAAGCGGAAGCGCACGTTCGGCCGGCGCGCTCATCAGGCCTTCGATCGCGATCTCGGCAAGATCCTCGTCGTCGGAGCCGCTCGACGCATGCGTCGATGTGCTCGTCGACACACTCTTCGTCGTTGCGGACGATGAGGGCTGCACGAGCGCTTCGGCATCCTTGCTCCAGCGACTCTTTGGAAATTCACGCCTCAGCTTGTCGAGCACACCCTTTGCTTCGACCGTGCGTTTGGCTTGCACCAGCGCGTACGCTTCCCAATAGAGGGCCGCGTCGGCGCTTTGCGGTTCCTTCTCGCGCAGCAGGTGCTCCAGATCCGTGAAGCGCTTCAGCGCGGTGGCCCAATCGGACTTCTTCAGTGCGGCCTGGCCTTGCCAGTAGAGCTGATTCGAGGCCTTGTCCGTGGGCGCCATGTCGCCCTCGCTCGCTGCGATGGCGGTTTGCGCGCCGAGTGCGAGCGTCAGTGCAAGGGCAATCAGGCGGATCGTATTTTTTTTCATTGGAATTTTCTCCGGAATGATCAGGTGCGGCGGTCGCCGTTGCGATCGAGTCGCGCTTGCGTCGCGCGCACCTGGAACAGCAGATCGGTTGTGTGCAGGTAGTCGCGCAATCCTTCGTTGACTTGGACGGGCGCCGACGGCGCCTGGTTAGCCAGTGAGATCAGTACGGGCTCAAGCTGGCGCAGGAAATCGGCAAGCTGCGTGTTGCCGGCGCGTGTAGCGGCGCGCGCATACAGGCGATTCGCATCGACGAGCGACGCAGCGAGTTCGCGATTGCCATCGAGCAGATGCGCGCTGTCGCTGTTGCTGGCGGTCAGCAACACGCTTTCGGTTGCACGCAGATGGGCAGAAACATACGCATCGAGGACGCGCACCGCGGCATCGTCGGCACGCCGCTGCGCGATGTCGTCGGGCGCAGGCGCACTCTGGCGTCCGGCATAGAAGCCAAGACCAATGGCGAACGCGACCGCACAGGTTGCAGCCATCCATGCAATTTGTGGTGGATGAAGCCATGCACGCAGGCGGTCGCGCCATGACACGCGCGGCACGATCGGCGCACGCGCGAACAGACGCGGCTCAAGCTGCTGCCACAGGCGAGCGGCGAAGTCTGCGTCGGCAACGGGTGCCGGCAACGCATCGACGACGTCGAGCGCGCGCAGCATCGTGGCCTGGCGGTCGCGCAATGCCTCCGACGCAAATAGTGCAACCTCGATCTGCGCAATGCGCGCCGGGTCGAGACCGTCGCGGTAGTAGTGGAGGATCAGATCCTCGTCGCTGATCGGATTCATGGCATCACCCAAGTGGGTCGAGCGCAGCACGCAACTTGCGTACCGCACGGAAAATCGCCTGCTTGCAGGGCCCGATGTTCAATGACAACGTCGCTGAGATGTCTTCCAGCGACTGACCTTCGTGGTGGCGCAGCACAAACGCGGTACGTTCGAGCGTGCTCATGCGCGCGAGCTCCGCTTCGATGTCGCGACGGATTTCGGCGCTGCGCGCGGTGCGTTCCGGGCCGGCGGCCACTTCGACGACCTCGGCCATGCGCTCATCGTCATCGTCGCCTTCCGGCAAGGCGATCCCGCCGCGGCCGCGCCGGCGCAGCTGCTCCAGCGCCGCATTCACGCCGATCCGGTGCAACCAGGTCGAAAACGCCGCACGGCCGTCGAAATCGCGCAAGTGGCGGTAGGCATTGAAAAAAGTCTCCTGTACCGCATCCTCGGCGATTGCGCGGTCTCCGGTAATGCGCGCGCAGACGCGGAACAACGCGCCCGAATGCGCATCGACGAGACGTCGAAACGCGGCCGCATCACCCTCGCCTGCCCTGGCAATCCAGCGCGCTTCATCGTCGGTCATGGCGCATAGGATGAGCGCAGTCGCTATTCGGTTAGCAAGTCGTCACGCCGAAGCTGCGTCGCAGCCGATGTTTCCTTCCGGCGTCGTCGATTGAGTGTCGATAGTCGGCATTCATGCGCGCAAACCGAAGATGTCGTTTGTACACGTGGCACCCGCCGAGAGCGTGGACAAGCGACGGTAGGCAGCCGCGCCTCGGCGTGCTGCAATCCCCAACCCGCGACAAGCGCGCACTTCGGCGCACAACCCAGGAGATAGACACCATGACGATCAACAAAACCGGATCGGCCAGTTGGCAAGGCGGCATCAAGGACGGCAAGGGCTCGATCTCGAGCGAGAGCGGCGCGCTGAAAGCGTATCCGTATGGCTTCGCGAGCCGATTTGAAGGCCTGCCCGGAACCAACCCGGAGGAACTGTTGGGCGCCGCCCATGCGGGCTGTTTCACGATGGCGCTGTCGCTGATCCTCGGCGAAGCCAAGCTTGTCGCGGAACAGATGGATACGACGGCACGCGTGTCGCTGGAAAAGCTCGACGACGGCTACGCCATCACGGCGGTGCATCTGACGCTGAGGGCCAAGGTGCCGGGTGCAGACGATGCGACCTTCCAGACCCTCGCGGCGAAGGCGAAGGCGGGCTGCCCCGTGTCCAAGCTGTTCAAGACCGAAATCACGCTGGAAGCCACGCTCGTGAGTTGACCCGTCCGCGGGTCACGCCGCGGCTCGCTTGGTAGTCGCCATCTGATTTTCCGTGCGCCTGTGCGCCAGCCAGGCCAGGCACGCGGACGTGGATCGACCAAACCGCTCGAATGCGCTTGCAGGACAGGGACTCGCTATGGTTCGCTGGCTTCCAGTCCACGCGAGCAACCTTGACCCCATGCAGACGGATCGACCGACAAGTTATTGGCCTTACATCGCCGGCGTTGCGCTCGTCGCCCTTGTGTCGTGGCTGTTTTATTTCAGGTCAGCCTCTGGCGATCGTCCTGCCCAGCCTGCCTCGTCACCCGTCGAGGGCGCCACCAATCCGAACGATGCCGTGAAGAGCATCGATGAAAGCGCACGAAACCTTGGCGCGGGGTCGTCGCCATCGCGCGCAGTCAGCTACGAACACGCCGACAACCTGCTCGCGATCGTGCAAGCGGGCGAAGGGAAAACCGATCGCGTATCGCTGGAACTGCGCGCACGCGCCTTGCACGAGTGCCGCACGCTGGGCGCCACGCCAAATGAATTCGACAATCTGGAGACTAAAGGGCCGGCGCTTTACGGCGACAAGTTGCCGACGGCGAAGTCTTTCGTCGCCACCTATCTCAAGCGATGTGGCGATCTCGCGCGAATGGGCAAGGCAGATTCCGCACAAACGGACGCCGCGATCGACGAAGCGGCAAAGGCCGGCAGTGTCTGGGCCAAAGCGGTTCTCTTCCCGAAGGAAAGCGTGGTGATCCCGGGACTCACGGCAGATGCCAATTTCGGAAAACTCCTCGCGTCACGCGATGCCGCCGCGATCGGCGTCATCGCCGAGCAAATGGAGCGTCAGCGAACCGATTCGAAATTCTCCGACCTCGCCGGCTCGCCACTCGCGACCTATGCATGGCAACTGGCCAGCTGCGAGTTCGGACGCGACTGCACGTTGTCGGGCCAGCTGATGCGCGACGCCTGCCTCTTCGATGGTCTGTGCGGAACCGCAGCGGATTTTCATGCGCTTCTCAAAGATTCGGTGCTGAGCGCAGATGAACTGGAGCGCGTCGAGATAGTCGAGCGGTCCGTTGTGGAGGCGATACGGACGGGCGTTCACTGAAGGACACTCGCGCAACGGCGCGATAGAGGCTCATGCCGCACCCGCTGGGCGTTGTCCACAGCATTCCCGGGACGTGTGACGGGAAGTCCGGTAACAAAATCGGCCTTTCAGCGTATTTTTTGGCGTTGCAGGTGCAAGGTGGGATTCTATGGAACGAATTCTTGGTGCCGGCACCCGGATTCGAACTGGGGACCTACCGCTTACAAGGCGGTTGCTCTACCAACTGAGCTATGCCGGCATTGGGGGCGCGCATTCTAGCAAGTCGGACGCGTCCGGCGGCTACTGGAAGCAGGTGATTGTTTCCTCGCGCGCATCGTGCGGCACCGGCACGCGGCCGTGCCAGTCGAGTGGCTGGCCGTCGACGAGCGCGAAATCGAGCCAGTAGGCGGGCAGATCTTCGGTGCGGGTGTTCACCTGCGGCGCGAAGCCGAGCGCGACGATTTCGGTGCGGCGGCGGTCGGCATTGCCTTGATCGCGGAACAGGCCGAGCGAGATCGTGTTTTGCTGATCGCCGGCGGTGACGACGTAGTAGTCGCGTACGCCCTTGGCGGACAGCGCGCGCGCCGCGCCCAGGGCCAGTTCGCGCGAGGCCGCTGCCGGCAGGTAGACCCAATAACCGCGCGTCTGTGTCGCATGGGTTTCGCGGATGCGGATGCGCTTGGTCAACGGCGTCAATGCGTTCATCGCCGCTCGGGTGTCGGCTTGGGTCGGGAACGGGCCGATCGCGCGGCATTTGTCGTTGGCCAGATCCGCACGGCTCTCCGGCGCGCTCGCAAGCTCCGCGTTCGCGGCTTCGCCGCCGTTTTCGCTTTCGGCCAGCAGGGCAAGCTTGGGCACGCCCGGATCGGTCGCTGGTAGCGCCGCCGACTGCGGCCGATGCGCGAACGCGAGCCAGCACGCGCCGCCGATATTGAGCGCGAGCAGGAGCATGAAGAGGGCGCGGACGAACATGGCGGGCGAGGATGAGTTTTTCAGTGATGCAGACAGGACATTCTAGCGGTCTTGCGCGAACGCTTCCGCCCACAGCGCGAGTCCGTGCAGGACGAGGTCGTGCGCGCGTTCGACCGGCGCGATCAGCGCCTCGATCTCATCGCCGCCGCCGCCGCTCAGGATCACGGCAGGCGGCGCACCCAGGCGCTGTGCCAGCGTCGCGCGGAAACGGTCGATCGCACCGGCCGCAGCGTACAGCGAACCGGTCACGACGGCGTCGGCGGTGGAGCGCGGCAGATCGCTACATTGGCCGTCGGCGACGTTCACGCGCGCCGTGCCAGCAAGCACGGCCGAGCGCATCAGGCGTGGACTCGGGACGATCAATCCACCCAGATGCGTGCCACCGGCGTCGAGCGCATCGACCGTCAGTGCGGTGCCGGCGCCGACCAGAATTTGCGCGCGCGCGTGCTGCGCGTGCGCCGCGGCGAGCGCGAGGAAACGGTCGATGCCCAGGCGCGCCGGTTCCGCATAGGCGTTGCGCACACCGAGCGCGAAGGCCGGACTACGCACGAACTGCGCGTGCAGGCCGAAGCGCTCGTGCACGAAGGCATCGAGTTCCTCCTCGCGCGCCGGCGCGACGACGCTGGCGACGAAAATCGCACCGACGCGAGCGAACTCGGCCCAATCGGTGCGCAAGTCGATAGTGAGCGGCTTGCCGATGTGGGCGAACACCCCGCCTGGCTGCATGCGCCCTGCGTTGAGCGCGGCCCATTTCAGGCGGGTATTGCCGAGGTCGATCAGTAGTTTCACGCCGTCCCCCGGATACTGACTTCACCGCTGTCCACCGCGCGCTCGCCATCGGCAAAGGCCACGCGCAACGCGCCGCGCAAATCGACGCCGCGCACGATACCCTCGCTGCGGCCATCGCTGCGCAACACGCTGACACAGCGATCATGCAACACGTCGTATCGCGCATAGTCGTCGGCAAATCCCGCAAACCCCTCGAGCGCAAAGCGATCGAGCGCCGCCACCAGCCGCGTCAGTACCTGCGCGACGACGGCATTGCGGGATGGGGCCGCACCGCCTGACAGCGTCGCCAGGTCGATCCACGGCTGATCGATCGCGGCAGCGGTGCGCGCACCGAGTCGGACATTGATGCCGATGCCGATCACCGCGTGGCAAGGCCCGAGTGCGTCTCCGCCCAGTTCAACCAGGACCCCGGCGAGCTTGGCCCCGCGCGCGACGAGGTCATTCGGCCACTTGAGGCCGACGTCGGCAATGCCGATATCTTCCAGCGCCTGCACCAGCGAAATGCCGACCACGAGACTGAGGCCCGCCAGTGACGCCATGCCGCCGTCGAAACGTTGCAGCAGCGACAACGCGATACCGCCGCCAAGCGGCGTTTGCCAGGCGCGACCGCGGCGACCTCGACCCTGGCGCTGGATCTCGGCAAGGCAGGCGATCGCGTCGCGCGGATCCTCAGTGACTCGACGCAACAACTCGCTGCTGGTCGAATCGAGTTGCCAATGTACGGCGACCTCGCCCAGGCGCTTGCGCGCTCGCGGCGCCAGCAGGCGCGCTATCTGCGGAGCGCCCAGCAGATCGACCGGCGCGTCGAGGCGATAACCGCTGCCGGGCTGCGCTGAAACGCCGAGCCCCAGCTCGCGCAACCGCTCGATCTGCTTCCAGACCGCGGCTCGCGTAACGCCGAGCTTGGTTGCCAATACGTTGCCCGAATGGGCCTGCCCATCCGCCAATTCACCGATCAAATCGGCCAGTGCGGGATCGCGTCGGCCTGCGCCTGGTTGCATGAACAATTCTATCGGGTCTGGGGCAGCGGCCACGGCGTAGTTCAAAAAGTCGGGGGCAGCGCCAGAGTGTAGCGGCGACGCCTGCCGGCGTTTGACGCCGCACGCAACCTTTCGTGCCGGCAACGCATCTGAACGGGTGTGCGCTGCAGCGGAGGCGTGCTGTCCGTACTGTCCGCGAGTGTCCGGCGGACACCCTGCGCGACGGCCATGATGCCGACTGGCGCAGTGCAGGCGCCACAAATCACCGATGGCATGGACCGTGCTAGAACCCGGGCAACCGGCTGGAGTCCGGAAATGGAACGTGCGAGCATTGCAGCTTCCCTGTGCCTTGCTGCCGGGAAAACTCTTATGAAGACATTTGCCATTGCCCTTGCGGTCCTCGTGACCGCCACGTCAGCCTCCGCCGCGTTGGCGCAAAGCGCACCTGTGCGCGGCGTCGGCCTGCTTGCGCTGAATGCAAGCGAGGTGCGCAGCAGCGCGGGCGGCACGTCGGGGACTCGGACGACCTTGATCGAAGTTCCGGATAGCGGTGGCGGCGGCCTGGTGGGTGCACGCGCGGCGCGCGGCAGCGGCGATGGCGGACGCTCCGCGCACGACACCGACGCTCCCGTAGCACCGGATGCGTTGCCGGCGAAAGCCTCGATCGCGCCCGGCGACCCTACTGCTCCGGCGACGATGACGCCCAAGCGCACGAATTACCGCTGGCAAACCCTGGTCCCCGGCGCGATCAAATGAGCGCTGGCGGCGCTCATTCCGCGCAGGTCAGGGGCGCAGGTTGATCGGGAATCCAGCGTCAGTGCCGCTGATCGCATAACGCCGATGGCGAGGTGGCTCGACCGCCTGCGCGTGCGGCTGTCGGCACGCCCGCGAATTGGCGATGCCGAATGGGACGCGCTGCTCGCGAGTTCAGACTTGTTCGAGAGCCTGACCGTGCACGAGCGCAGCGCCTTGCGCGAACTCGCCGAACGATTTCTCGCCCGCAAGACGTTCAGCGCCGCCGGCGGCCACGAGCTGGACGACGGGCAATGCCTTGCCATTGCAGCGCTCGCCTGCGTGCCGGTCATCCACCTGGGTTTCGGCGGGCTCGCCGGCTGGCGCGACGTGATCGTCTACCCCGGCGAATTCCGCGTGAAGCGCGAGCACCACGACGAACACAGCGGCGTGGTTACGATGGGCGAAGACGACCTCATTGGCGAGGCCTGGGAACGTGGCCCGCTGATCCTGTCGTGGGCCGATGTCGCGACCGATCTTGCGCATCCGTTTGATGGCTTCAACGTTGTCGTGCACGAAATCGCGCACAAGCTGGACATGCGCGACGGTGCCATGAACGGCATGCCGCTGCTGCCCTCGCCGCTCGCGCGGCGCGAATGGATCACAACGATGCAGACCGCGTACGACGGACTGGTGCGGGCAGTTGAACGCGGCCGCGACAGTCTGATTGATCCTTACGCGGCAGAGAGCGCGGACGAATTTTTCGCTGTCACGAGCGAACTGCATTTCTCCGACCCGGTCACGCTGCAGCGCGCCGCACCTGCTGTGGCTGCGCTGCTGGCGCGTTACTACGGGCGGCGGGCGGTTGCGGTGGCGGCTGCAGGCCGGTAGCCTCGCCGGCTTCCTCTCGGCTGCGCGCGTTTTGCGCGTTGTCACGCACCTGCCTCTGCCATGCCCCTGACCTTCCTCGTTCGCGCGTTCGCGCTGCTCCTATTCGTCGCACCATTGCCCCTGCTCGCATGCACTGGCCAGCTGCACATCGAACTGGAGCACGCGGGCGTCTATGCGCTTGACCATGCGGCGATTGCCGCTGCGCAGCCGGCGCTCGCCGACTGCACTGCTGCCGACCTGATCCTGACTCAGGCCGGCAAGGATGTGCCGATCCGGGTCGTCGCGCGCGGCGAGCGCTTCGCCGAAGGCGACCATATCGAGTGGATCGGCCAAGCCCTGCACGGCCCGGAGAGCTGGTACGACGCGTTCAGCGTGAACAATGTCTACCTGCTTGGCAGTGCGCCGGGCGCGCATGCGCGGATGCGCGATGTCGACGCGACCGAGCGCGGCCACGCGACCTTGCAGCGCGTCCTGCATGTCGAGCAGGAAAACCTCATGATCCGGCTCGACCAGACGCAGCAGAAGCCGGGCGAAGAGCCGGATGTGTGGCAGTGGGCGAAGCTGACCCAGGTGGATCCGCAGCCGTTCGAAACCCACTTCGACCTGCCTGATCTCGACACGCATGTGGCGAGCATGAAGCTGAGCCTCGCGTTTCGAGGCTTGTCTGATATCAATCCACCGCTGAAGGAAAAGGATCGCCGACCGGACGATCATTTCGTCGAGATCACGATCAACGGCCATGTGCTTGCGCCGGTTTCCTGGAACGGCCGCGATGAAGTGCGCCGCGAGCTTGAGATTGCAATCGCTTCGCTCAAGACACACGACAACGTCCTCACCCTGCATGTGCCCAAGCGCGCGCTGCCATGGATGCCGACGATGACGGCAGTAGACGTGGTGATGTTCAACTGGTTGGAGGCGTGCTATCCGATCGGCGGCGACCTCGACTCAGGAGCGCAACCGTTTTCCGTGCGCGCCGATGCGACGCAGGCACTGCAACTGGGCTATCGCGGCGAGGGTGTGCCGATGCTGTACGGCAGCGACGGCCTGCGTCGGCCGGGCCAAGCCTTTGACGCGGGACGCTACGCGTTCGCGCCCGCTGCAGCCGGCATCGAACTGTTTCCGGCCATCGACGGCAAATTTGCACGGCCGCTTGCGCTGCGCGCCGTGGCCGATCGCGATTGGCTCGATGCGACGAACGGTTACGACTATCTGATCGTCGCACATCCGAAATTGATCGATGCGATCCGCCCACTTGCCGCCTTCCACGAGCGGCGTGGATTGAAAGTCGCGGTGTTCGATGTCAACGCGGTGTACGACCAGTTCAATCACGGCATAACGCATCCGCAGGCGATCCGTAACCTGGTCGAGACCGCGCAGCGCCAATGGACGCGCAAGCCACGTTTCCTGCTTCTGGTCGGCGATGCGAGTTTCGACATCCGCCACGATACCTACAACGACTTGAACTACGCGAAATGGACTGACCAGGAGCTGCTTTTCCCGGGTCATTTCGGTGCGGTTCCGGGCTCGCAATACAAGGAAAAGCCGGGCAAGCTGGCCGATCGCAACCTGATCCCGACCTGGCAGTACCCGTCGCCGGAAGGCCAGTCCGCGAGCGACAACTGGTACGGCGCACTCGGTGACGACTGGCATCCTGTCGTTGCCGTGGGCCGTTTTCCGGTGGTCGAGCCGGCTGAGGTGAAGGCGATTGTCGACAAGACCATTGCCTACCTTTCGACGCCGCAGCTGGGCGCATGGCGACGCGATGTGATGTTCATTACCGACGAGATCGATTCGTTCAAGCAAGCCTCGGACGAAATCGCGACCGCGCTCGGCAAGGACGGCTTCCTCGCCGACAAGGTGTATGCGAGTCCGCTGGAATCGGATAACGCGTCGCACCAGACAGCGATCCACGACGGCATCGACGAAGGCCGGCTGCTGGTCCACTTCATCGGCCACGGTGGGCGCTACATCTGGCGCACCGGCCCGCCCGACCTGCACAAGAATGCCGACCTGTTCACTCTAGACGACGTATCTGCGCTGAAGAATGGCGCGCGCCTGCCGATGGTATTGTCGATGACCTGCTACTCGGCACCCTTCGACAATCCGACCGAGGACTCGATTGGCGAGCGCTTCCTGCGTGAGCCGGGCAAGGGTGCGATCGCCGTGTTTGCCGCGTCGTGGCGCAATTCGCCGTCGCCCGCCTACAGCAAAGCCGTGGTGCACGAACTGCTCGAACCCGGCGCCACCATCGGCGAGGCGATAGTGCGTGCGAAGAAGTCGTCGAAGGACCGCACTCTGGTTGAAATGTACAACCTGCTCGGTGATCCGGCTGTTGTGCTCGAGCGGCCACGCGACGCGGCGAGGGTCGCCCTCGATGGCGCACGCTGGAGCCCCGGTGTGCTGGTCGATCTCGGTGTGTCGCGATTCGAAGGCAATGTCAACGTCGACTGGCTCGATGCAAAGGGTACCAAGCTGGCGTCGTCGGACTATCACGCCAACGATGCGCGATTTCGTCTGCCGGTCCCGTCGATAGCCGGCGGCAAGATCGCGCAGGTGCGCGTCTACGCCGCGTCACTGACAACGGGGCGAGATGCGGTCGGTGGCATCGACTTCGACAAAGCGCTGACGCAGGCGGGAGCTAGGCGGCCCACGCTCGCACAATGGTGGCGCGAACTCTTCGCGTCGGCGCCGAAAGCGTCCGTGGTCCATCCAGATACGATCACAGTGCTGGGTTTCGACGCAGCGCCCCCGCTCAAGGCGCCAAAGCCGGCAGCCCCCAGTACGCCGGAAAATTCCGCGCGCTGATCAGTCGTCGCTGCCGTCCGCAGCCCCATCGCCGCTGGGCTCCGCACTGCGCGCCTTGTCCAACGTGATCTTGAGGTCAGCGATCCGGGTGAAGAACGCCGTTGGCGACTGTGCGCTGGCGATGCGGATCGACGGCGGTTCGAGCCGCTGCAAGGTCGATGCCTGACCGTAGGTCGCACGCCATTCCGAAAGCTTCAGGGTTTGCACGGTGATGCCGAGTGCCGCCAGCGCGAGTACCGCCACCGCCTTGATCGGCAGGTGCGATGGACCGAGTGCACGCAGATGCGCGAAGCAGACCGCGCCGAACGCGAGCCACGCACCGACATACGTGTAGCGCTGGAGTGCGGTCCACGACAGTGCGAACGAGCCAAGCTCGCTGAATTCGTCATAGGCGCTGTACAAGAGCAGGCCGATGCCGATGATCATCAGATGCCTGCCGAAACGTGCGTGACCGCTGAGGATGCGCGACAGCACGCTCCACACGAAGGTCCACACCGCGATGACTCCCGACAGCGCAAGGACCGGCGTCAGGTAGCGGATCAGTTTCGGCTCGGCGGTCTCGGCGCGCCACAAGTCGAGCAATGCAAGCGCGAACACCAGCGCGATGCAAACCAGGGCGATCGGCCAGCGCGGCCGGCTGCGTACAAGCGGCACTTCGGCCGGCACATCATGGGTCGCTGTACGCAAGCGCAGGAAAGTGTTGCCGACATGCAGGGTGGTGCTGCCGTCGAGCACGATCTGGTCGCGCCGCTTTTGATCGCCATCGAGGTAGAGGCCGTTGATGCTGCCTAGATCCTCGGCGGTCCAGCGACCATCGGCCGCCTGCGTCAAACGCAGGTGATGCGCGGCGACATGCGCATCGTCGAGTACGATGTCGTTGTCGTACGCGCGGCCGATCGTGATGACATCGTTGTTGGCGATACGCTGGCGAACGGTCACTTCATGCTGACGCGACAGCACCTCGACCCACGTTATTTGGTCCATGTGACAGCTC
The DNA here is from genome assembly GCA_039915385.1 of Dokdonella sp. Classification (GTDB taxonomy): domain Bacteria; phylum Pseudomonadota; class Gammaproteobacteria; order Xanthomonadales; family Rhodanobacteraceae; genus Dokdonella_A. The sequence goes on along the minus strand of JBDSNK010000271.1, from coordinate 82 downwards.
CCATGAACCGCTTCGCCAGCGCGAGTGCGTTGTCATAGCTGACGCCCTGCATCGCCAGTCGCGACACCAGCGCTTCCTTGTC
>JBDSNK010000256.1:0-12310 GCA_039915385.1 Dokdonella sp. | reverse complement strand
GGCCCTTGCTGCCGGATTTGCGGATGCATCGGGCAGGTGTAGATCGATTCAAGAGGAACAGGATGCGACCGTTCGCGCGGCTGCAGATAGTGCGCCGGGTCCGCAACAAATTTCTCCTGGCATCGAGTCGAACAAAAATGAAACATCTTTCCCTGATGTTCGGCGTGATGCGTTCCCGATTCAGGGTCGACCGTCATGCCGCAGACAGGGTCGCGTTCGTCGCCACTCGACGCATCATTGGCTGCCGCGCGTGCATCAGCATTGCAGCAGGCCTTGCCCGACTCGGTGGCGGAAATGTGACCTGGGGTGCTCATGCTGAAACCTCGCGATCGGGATGCCGCAGGAAAAGCCGTCGAGCAGAGCAGCTCCGGCGCATGCGGTCGCCATGCGATTTCAGTCTGTGCGGTGTGGTGGTGCGCGTCTGTACGTTGCCGAACACTTGAGGCAGAAAACGCCGCTGGATGGGCATTCCTGTGGTTCCGCTGTTACTTTGGCGTCGTTCCCGACCTGGCTTGGAAAAAGTATTTTTCTCAAGCATGTTTGATGGGGTGAGTTCGCAAATTTTTCCAACCGAATCCCTTTCGCGAATCGGCAAGCATTCATGAGCTGGCACGGTCCAAAGGTTTTACTTGCAGAGCACCCTCTCTCATGACCATGCCCTCGACGGAATTGACAGGTCTGGTTGCCGCAGCGGCGCTCGGCTTGGTGCACATCGTTCTTGCTTCTCACTCCGCCAGTCTCCAGCGGGGCTATCGATGGAGCGCTGGATCTCGCGATGGGCCGATCACCCCGCTGGATGGCGTTGCGGGTCGCCTTGGCCGGGCAAGTGCCAACTTTCTCGAAACCTTCCCGTTTTTCGCGGCCGCGACGCTGGCTGTTCTTGCTACGGAAACTCATTCCTCCTGGTCGAGATGGGGCGTTATTCTCTACCTCGTTGGTCGCATCGCCTACCTGCCGCTCTACGCGTTCGGTGTGTTTCTGGTTCGCTCGGTTGCGTGGAACATCGCCATTGCCGGGATCGCTGCCATTGACGTCGGACTCTTTGTGTAGGCGCGACATGCCGCATTGCGAACCGCTCGACGCGATGATTGACAGCTCGTCGACAGATGACAGTGGTACTGTCGACGAGATTCATTGGTCCACTCAGCAATAACCAAAACGATGCGAGATTCCCTTTCCCGGCGTGCTCATGCGCGCGTACGAGCCCTGCGTGAGCATGAGTTGTTTGCGCCAAGCCAATGGCGCCGACGGGCTGCGTTGTGGACGGGCGGCGTGGTCGTCGGCCTTGCTGCGATCGCGTTCGCGAAAGCGGGTGATTTTGCATTTTCAGGGTTCCAGCGAATTCTGGCGGCGTACGCCTGGCTGCCGTTGTTGCTGACGCCGTTCGTGTTTGCCGCGCTGGCATGGTTGACGCAAGGCGCCCTGCGCGCGACACGCGGCAGCGGCATTCCCCAGGTGATTGCAGCTCTGGACATTGAAGACAGCGCATTTCGGCAACAGCTGCTTTCGCTGCGCGTTGCGCTCGGCAAGATGGCGTTGACCCTGGTGGCCTTGCTTGGCGGCGCGTCGATCGGGCGCGAGGGGCCGACCGTGCACGTCGGCGCTGCTCTGATGCATGAGCTCGGGCGACGCTTCGGATTCACCGATCCGAAAGCGCTGTCACGCTTCATCCTCGCCGGCGGCGGAGCCGGCATCGCGGCCGCTTTCAATACGCCCTTGGCGGGCGTGGTATTCGCAATCGAGGAACTTGCCGGAACGTACGAACATCGCTTCAGCGGCATCCTCCTGACCGCGGTGATCGTCGCGGGTGTCGTTTCGCTCGGTGTGCTCGGCGACTATGCGTACTTCGGCAGGGTGTCTGCGGTTCTTCCGTTAGGGCAAGGCTGGCTGGCGGTGCTTTTGTGCGGCGTCTGCGGCGGCATCGGTGGCGGACTTTTTGCGCGCCTGATCCTGCTCGATGGTGCTGGGTGGCTCGGACGCATCGCGACCTTGCGTCAGCGCGGGCCAGTTCGTTTCGCCGCCGTGTGCGGGCTTGCGCTGGCGATGCTCGGTTTCATCAGCGGCGGTGCGATCTACGGTACTGGCTATGCGCAAGCGCACGAGCTCGTGCAGGCGACGCATGGCGCCGGTGCGCAATTTGGCTTGCTCAAGATGGCGGCGAATACCCTGTCTTACTGGGCCGGTATTCCAGGTGGCATTTTCTCACCGGCGCTGGCGGTCGGTGCCGGCATGGGCAACACGCTCGCGGTGTTGCTTGGCGGCACGAACACCAGTGCCGTCGTCCTGCTCGGCATGGCCGCGTTCCTTGCCGGCGTGACGCAGGCGCCATTGACCTCCGCCGTGATCTCGATGGAATTGACCGCGAATCAGAATCTGATCATTCCGGTTCTCGCGGTCTGTCTGGTCGCGCGCGGCTTGTCCACGTTGCCGTGTCCGACGCCTGTCTATCGCAAGTTCGCCAACCGTCTTGTCGATGAGTACGAGCGACAAACGCCTGCCCAGGAAAAGCCCACGCACTCCTGATGAGCCACACCACGCCGCGAACGGCGAGGCCTCAGGGGTTCAACCACAAATGGACGAGGATGCTGGCGACATAGCCGAGTGCGATGACGACGGTCCAGCGCAAATGCGCCGTGAAGGTGTACAGGCCACGTGAAGCACCCATCAGGGCTACCCCCGCGGCCGAACCGATTGACAGCAGACTGCCGCCAACGCCAGCCGTCAGTGTGATCAATAGCCACTGACCATGGTCCATCGTTGGATTCATTTTCAGCACGGCGAACATGATCGGAATATTGTCGACCACCGCGGACAACAAACCCATCGCCGTGTTGGCTGCCGTGAAGCCGAATCCGTCATACAGCCAGTGTGACGCGACTTCCAGGTAACCGATCGCAGCCAGACCGCCCACACACGCAAAAACGCCGTAGAAGAAGAGCAATGTGTCCCATTCCGCGTTCGCAATGATCTTGAAGATCGAATAGCGGGGCGCGTCCTCTTCGCCATTGGCCAATGCATAGCCGCGTTCCCGGCGCTCGATCCGCGAGGCGACCAGGTTGAGCAGCGCAAGACCGGTCAACATCCCGTAGACCGCCGGCATGCCCAGCCATTGTCGACCCACGACCGTGATCAATATCGTCAAACCAAACGACACGCAGATGCCGATGCCGCCGGGCTTGATGCGTAGCGAGGTCTCTGCAGGATGAGGACGACCGCTCGGAATGCTGAAGGACATCACCAGCGCCGGCAGCAGCCAATTCACCAACGACGGCAGGAAGATTGCGAAGAACTGCTGGAACTCCACTTTCTGCGCCTGCCAGACCATCAACGTGGTGATATCGCCGAACGCACTCCAGGCACCGCCCGCATTGGCAGCGACGACGAGATTGACGAAACTCAGCGTGATGAAACGCGCGTTGCCGGAGCACACCGCGAGGATCACGGCAGACATCACCAGTGCCGTCGTCAGATTGTCCAATATCGGCGACAGCAGGAAGGCGATCGTTCCGGTGATCCAGAACAATTGGCGATAACTGAAGTGGCGCTTGACCAGTTGCGTGCGCAGCGCCTCGAATATGCCGCGCTCGCCCATTGCGGTGACATACGTCATCGCCACCACGAGGAAGAAAAATACTTCCGAGTAGTCGAGGAACATCTCCTCGAACGCTTTCCTGACCCGGGTGACATCGCTGCCCGGAACCGCCGTCCACCATGCCAACAGTCCCCAGATCAGCGCTGCCGCCAGCATTACGGGTTTGGACTTGGCGATGTGGATGCGGTCCTCGAGGATGACGGCTACGTACGCCAGCACGAACAGCGCCAATGCAATCCATCCGACCGGATGCGTAACCAGGTGAAAGGATGCGCCACCCGCCTCGTCAGCCAATGCGTTGGACGAAAAAAGAATGAGAAGAAGCAAGGCGCGTGTCATTTGAATGTCGGTTTCCACACTCGGGCAAAGGGTCGCCCTGCGTTGGCAAAGCGCAGCGGGTGGCTCAAGAGCAGGTTGTCGACCCCTGGAAGCATCAGCCAGAAGGTTGCCGCAATTATCAACCATCAAGGGGCGACGCGAATACCGCATCGTTTCCTGGCTGATCGGCGACCAGGGTGTCCCGCCAGCCCTCGCGCGCGGCGCTCAATCCTTCGGCGGTTCGATGGTGAGGAAGCGTTCGACAAATTCGTAGACGACGACATCGGGTTTCGCTTGCTCGATCAGCGCGCGATCAAAGCGGAAGCCGGCCTGCTCTTCCAGCGTCACCGTGCTGAAGGTCGAGTTGAGGTACACCGCGAGCGTGTCCGAAAACGAATCGTGAAACCACACGGCAGTCGGCGCATGATCACGCGTTGAGGTCAGGCGCATGCGCCGCTTGCCATCGACGATGGAATCCTCGCGTGCGGTGGTCCATGTGGGCGTGCCGCGAAACAGCGGGTAGTCGAGCGTCTCGCCCGTACCGGCGAAGCCGAGGCCGAGCATGCGCATCAGGTCGAGATCGTGCGCGGGATAGGTGATCGCGACGGCATCCATCTGTTCCGGACGCAGCGGGTCGAGTTGCGGCAGCAGCGGTTGCAGGCGACGCATGATCTCCAGGTAACCCACGAAGGCGCCCAGGCCGGACCAGTGCGTGTCGCGCCGCGCGTACATCTGGCCGTCGTCTTTCGCGGCGACCAGCGCATCGGTGAGATCAAGCAGCTGCAGGGTCGACTGCCGATCAGCGAGACGGTGCTCAATCTGGGTGAGCCGTGTGATCGGCGCCAGCGCACCGGCCAATGGGGGAAGGTGTTCGTGATACACGCGTTCCTTGTTCGGCACGGCGACCATCAGCAATGGCACCCCTCGCGCAGCAAGCCAGTCGCGCTGGGTCTCCATGCTGTCGATCCAGCGATCGAGCGCCGTCGGCGTGAAGAGATCCGTTCCGCGCATCTGCTCCAGCGTATGGTCGCCGGTGTAAAACAACCAGCCGTCGTTGCCGAGCACGACTTTCTCGCTCGTGCTGCGGCGAAAAAATCTGGTCTCGATACAACTCCCGGCGAACACCAGCGCGCTGCGGAAACCTGCGCGGTCGATCAGGTATCGATCGAACTGCTGAGGCCATGCCTGCAGGGCATCGCGCGTTTGCGGCAGGAACGGGAAGACTGCGGGCTCGCGCCGTTCTAGCAGCTGGATCTGGTTGTTCCAGCCGGCCAGCTGACCGGCGAGCGGCAACACGAGCATCAGCAGGAATGCAGCCGCGAACACGCGCTGCGCGCGTGAACTGCCGATCGGTGCGAACAGGGTCTGCATCGGCGTCAGAAACGAAAATAGATGAACGGGTTGTAGGCGCCCGTGGCGAGCCTGGTCGTCGCAAGCGCAAACACGGCGAGCAGCGAAGCCAGCCACGCGTTCTGCAGCAGCCATGCGCGTGGTCTCACGACACCTTCAGCTGTCGCGATGCCGCCAACATGGCGTGCCAGCAGACCCGCCATCGGCGTTGCAGCGAGCAGAGCGATGGCCGTGACCCACAGGAGTTCCGTCGAGACAAAAGCGGCCAGCGAGTCGTTGGGTGCATGCGCGCCGAGCATCGCCGCGAAATAGGCGCGAGCGTGATCGAGTGTATCGGCGCGGAAGATCACCCAGCCGGCAATGACGACGCCGAGCGCATACGCGTGACGCAGCGGTCGTGGTGCGCGCGCGAGTGCACGCGCGAGCCCGATGCGTTCGAGTGAAAGGAACAGTCCGTGCCAGAGGCCCCAGACAACGAAGGTCCAGTTCGCTCCGTGCCAGAGACCACACAGAAGAAATACGATCAGGAGGTTGCGGCAGGTTGTCAAAGGCCCGCGCCGGTTGCCGCCCAGTGGCACGTAGAGGTAGTCGCGAAACCACGCCGACAACGACATGTGCCAGCGGCGCCAGAAATCGCTGATCGATTGTGCGATGTAGGGGTGATTGAAGTTCTGCGGGAAGTGGAAGCCGAGCATCAGCGCCAGGCCAATCGCCATTGTCGAATAGCCGCAGAAATCAAAATAGATCTGCAGCGTGTAGCAGAGCGCGCCGAGCCATGCGCCGGCCGCATCCAGTTGCGCAGGGTCGAGCGCGAATGCCGCGTTGGCCGGCCCGGCGACGACGTTCGCAATCAGCACCTTTTGCGCAAGGCCGATCACGAACAACTGCACGCCGCGCGCGAAACCCGCGCTACCCGCGTGGCGATCATGGATCTCGGTGCGGATCTCGTGGAAGCGGACGATGGGACCGGCGATCAGCTGCGGGAACATCGTGATGTACGTGGCGACGTCAAGCAGCCGACGCTCGGGCGGCGTGTCACGGCGATAGACATCGACGAGATAGGAGATCGCGTGAAAGGTGAAGAACGAGAGGCCGAGCGGCAGGTGCACCTGCGGCGCCGGAGCGGAAAAAACACGTGGCAACACGTCTGCGCCGATCAGAAAAAGGAAGGCTGCGTACTTGAACCAGGCCAGCGCCGCGAGATTCACGCCGATACCGATCGCGACGGCGTTGCGGCGCGCGCGGCCATCGAGCGCATCGATCCACAACGCAAGACGATGGTTCGCGAGCACCGAACCGATCATCACGCCGGCGTAGACAACTTCGCCGTACGCGTAGAAAGCGAGACTGAAGAATACGAGGACAGCCTGCTTGCACGGCAGGAAGCGGTACGCGATCAGGAAGACCGGCAGGAAGTAGAAGATGAAGACGATCGAACTGAAAACCACGCGGTGATCCTTGGACGTGCATCAGCGCGGAGCACCGTGCGGGTCGCGTCGCGGAGCAGAGTGTAACGCGCCGTCGTCGCCGCGGAAGACTCGGTCAGCGGCGTTTGTGCGGTGCCGGGTCGAGTTCGCGATTGAGGAGAGCGGCCAGCCGTGCCGCTGCCGCGCGCACTTGCCGCTCCGCAAGCGGGCGCATCTGCAGCAGATACGTTTCGTCGATGCGATGGCCGCGCGGATAGACGCCACCATCGCGGCTGGCGCGGCAGGATTCCTCGGCCCATTGCGCGGGTGTTCCTGATGCGCGCGGCAACGGCGTGCGCGCGAGCGCCGTCGCATAGGCGTGCCAGCCCAGATGCCGGCTCGCCAGCACCGGCGAATCCCAGACCGAATGCAGGTTGGTTCCGCGTGCCTTCCATTGCACCTGATAACGATTGCCGCCCACGTCGCGTCGATAGCCGGCATGCAGCGGCTGGTGAACGTCGGCGACAAAATGCGTGACGAAGCGCAGCGCTTCGGCACGTTCTTTGGCCGGACGCGAGCGATCGCCGAGCACGCTCGCGTAGTGCTCGATCGCGCCGACCACGCAGCGACCGCTGGCGCAATCGCGTGATGGATCGTAGCGGCAGGTCGTGGCGGAAAAGTTCACGAAATGCAATTTCGAGGTTGCGCGCCACAAGGCGCGTTCGCGGCGTTCGCTGCGCAGATCGTCCGCCCAGGTCGCGACATCGGCGAGCGACTGGTCGTGCGTGAGATGCAACAGGCGGTCAACTTCCGCACGCGTGTTCCGCGTCATTTGTCGATCGGCGAGATCGGCGACGATGCGATGGCCGGCCGGTCCCCACGCGTGTGCGAATGGCGGAATCAGCGCGAGCAGACACGCAAACCACCACGCCGCGGTTTTATGGCGCATAGAACGCCACCGGCAGCTTCAGGAAAGCTCGGCCTTCGGAATTTCCCGGGGGCAGGCGCCCGCCGCGGATATTGAACTGGATCGCCGGCCACAGCAGTTTCGGTACGGCGAGGGTCCCGTCGCGGCGTGTGCGCAGCGCGACGAAGTCCGCCTCGCTCGTCGTCGTCTGCAGATGCGTGTTCGCTGCCTTCTCGGCCGCGATGCTGACCTCTGCGAGCGGTGTCGCATCCGGTGCCGGATAGTCATGGCAAAGAAAGACCCGCGTCGTATCGGGCAACGCGTACAAGGCGCGGATCGAACGATACAAGGTCGCCGCATCACCGCCGGGAAAATCGCAGCGAGCGGTGCCAGCGTAGGGGGCGAAGACGGTGTCTCCGACAAACACCGCATCGCCGGCGACATAGCTGATGCTGTCGGGCGTGTGGCCCGCGGTTGCGATCACGCACACATCGAGCGTGCCGACCTGGAAGCGGTCGCCATCGGCGAACAGACGATCGAACTGCGAACCATCCGCGACGAACTCGTCATCGAGATCGAGCAGGCGCTTGAACGTGCGTTGCACTTCGACGATACCGGTGCCGATCGCCAGCTTTGCCTGCGTGCGCTCGCGCAACCACGCGCCGGCGGAAAGATGGTCAGCATGCGCGTGGGTTTCCAGGATCCACTCGACACGCAGGTCGGCCGTCTCGACGTACTCGAGAATGCGCTGCGCACTGCCGCTTTCGATGCGACCCGAGGCCGGGTCGAAATCCAGCACCGGATCGATGATCGCAGCGATGCGTGTGGCGCCATCGACGACGACATGCGTCCAGGTGCCGCTGGCGGCATGATGGAAACTGCGGACGAGCGCTCTCATGACGGCCCAAAGGCGAAGGAATGTCCCAGCCTAACGCAGCTGCCACATCGGCGCACTGACAACAAAGCTTGCGCGAACGGACGATGAATGCTCTCCGCGTCCGGTTCGCCAATTCTGTTTGAATGAGCGTCGCGATGTTGAAATCAATTGTTAGGATACGCTGGCTCGTGCTCTTTCTGGCGGTGCTGTGTCGAATCGACGTTACGCACGGTGATGTGGACCGCCGCCCCACGTTCAAGACGATGCGCCCGCTGCACTATCCTGCCGCCCAGGCGCGACCCCATCTCGGGGCCCGGTCGCGCTGCTAGTGAATATCGATGCGGTGGGCGCGCAGGCATCGACAGGCGTGCAGGACGTCGATCCACCGGCAGCACAGGAAATGCAGGACGCCGCTGGCGCCGGTGTTGCCAACGGGCGCGCTGAAACCATTTTGGTCGTCGCTGGCACTCTGCTTGGATAGCTGGACGTCCCGCGATTGGCTCTAGTCCAATGGCTCCGTGCGTCCAAGTCACGGGGCCGGTAGAATGCGCGGCCTTGAATCCGCCCATTCCGCAGGAGTTGTTTCATGGCAGTGAAAGTCGCAATCAATGGCTATGGCCGCATCGGCCGCAACGTGCTGCGTGCGCTGTACCAGGCGAATCGCAATCACGAGATCCAGATCGTCGCAGTCAACGACCTCGGTGATGCAGCGACCAATGCGCACCTGACCCAGTACGACACTGCGCATGGCAAGTTTCCGGGTGAGGTCGGCGTCGATGGCGGCGACATCATCGTCAACGGTGATCGCATCAAGGTCTGCGCCGAGCGCGACCCGGCCAAGTTGCCATGGAAGGATCTTGGCGTCGACATCGTGCTGGAGTCGACCGGATTCTTCACCAGCAAGGCGAAGGCCGGCGCGCACATCGCGGCAGGCGCGAAGAAGGTCATCATCTCGGCGCCCGGCGACAAGGACGTCGATGGAACCTTCGTCTTCGGTGTCAACGAGGATCAGCTCAAGGCAAGCCACCAGGTGATTTCGAACGCGTCGTGCACGACCAATTGCCTTGCGCCGATGGCCAAGGTGCTGCACGAGAAGATCGGCATCGTGCATGGCCTGATGACGACAATTCATGCGTACACGAACGACCAGGTGCTCACCGACGTTTTCCATTCCGACCTGCGCCGTGCGCGCTCGGCGACGATGTCGCAGATCCCGACCAAGACCGGTGCCGCCGCTGCGGTCGGACTGGTGCTGCCGGAACTGAACGGCAAGCTCGATGGCTTCGCCATGCGCGTGCCGACGATCAATGTATCGGTGGTCGATCTCACCTTCGTCGCCGCACGCGCGACCAGCATCGCGGAAATCGATGCCGCGATGAACGAAGCGGCGAGCGGCAAGCTCAAGGGCATCCTCGGCGTCAACACCCAGCCGCTGGTCTCGATCGACTTCAACAACGATCCGCGCAGCTCGGTCTACGACGCGACGCAGACTCGCGTGATGGGCGGAACTCTGGTCAAGGTGCTGTCGTGGTACGACAACGAGTGGGGCTTCTCCAACCGTATGCTCGACATGACACTGGCGCTCGCCAACGCGAAGTAAGCTCGGAATCGAAAAACAACATCAGGATGATGTAGGAGCGACTGTCTGTGGGAGTGGCTTCAGCTGCGATGTTCTTCGCAGCATGCGCGCCATCCCCACCCAACCCTCCCCTTGAAGGGGAGGGCTTTCAAAGCAGCGCCCGCTCCCACAAAAGTGCGCGGTGCATCCCATGCGCTTCAATGCGCAACCAGCAAGGGCAGGTCGCTATGCTGGAACAGATGGCGTGTGCTACCGCCGAGCACGAGTTCGGCGATACGCGAATGGCCCCACGCACCCATCACGATAAGGTCGGCGCCGACTGCGCGCGCCGCCGCCAGCAGTTCGGCACCATGTTCCATTGCGGGTGCGAACGGCTTGAACTCGGCGGCGATGCCGTGCCGTTGCAGCCACGCGCGCAAATCAAGCTTGGGCAGGTAGCGCGCACCGAACGGATTCTCCGCGGGGCTGCCTTCGAGCACGATCACTTTCGCGGCACGCGCGAGCAAGGGCAGTGCACCGCGAATCGCGAGCGTCGCTTCGCGGCTTTCATTCCACGCAATCAGGATGCACTCACCGATGCTCGCGCAAGGCGCCGTCTCTGGCACCACGACGACGGGCGCCGATGTGCCGAAGACGGTACGCGACACAACGCCCCAGCCGATCGGTGCATCCGGATTGAGCTGCGGACGCTCGACCACGACCAGGTCGGACCAGCGCGACGCCTGGCACAGCGCTTCAACGGTATCGCCCTGCGAAACCTGCCATTCGCCGCCGATGCCGTGCGCTTCCAGTTGCGCGCGCCACGTCGGTTCCCGCTGCAGCGCATCGCGATACAACGCGTCGGCCTCGCCCACGTACAACGCAACCGCTTCGGGCGAAGCGATTGCCGCGGGCGCGATCGGCACGACATGCAAACCAGTGGCCCAGGCATCGAGTCGCTGCGCGAGCGCGAGTCCCACCGTGCCGCCGTGTGTCGGCGCATCGGCGCGGCGCACGTGGATCAGGACCTCCAGTTTCGACACCTTCGGATGGCTCATGGCGGACCTCCGGTCGGGAGGCCTAGCTTACGTCGGGATCGGTCCGGCGTCGCTGGCCATGCGCAAGCGCAAATCCGCCGGGCACTTCACGTGCGAGGTGTCGCGCAATCCTCGACAATCCGCTTCCCTCGAGGAGACGACCATGCGCAAGACGATATTCGCGATGACCACGGCGGCCCTCGTGCTTGCCTCGTTGACCGCTTCGGTACATGCCGTCAACCGCATCGATTGCCAGATGCGCTTTTCGCTTGCCGGCTGGTCGGTCTTCTACAAGACCGCATCCGGCGACGGTACCGTCAGCTGCGACAACGGCCAGCAAATGAAGGTGCACATTCGCGCAAAAGGCGGCGGTCTCACATTCGGCAAATCAGAGATCACCAATGGCCTCGGCAAGTTCTCCGAGGTCTACGACATCGATCAGGTGCTGGGTGTCTATGCCAGCGCGGGCGCGCATGCGGGCGCGGTGAATTCGGCCGAAGCGCAGGCCTTGACCAAGGGGCCGGTGTCGCTGGCGTTGTCGGGCAAGGGCAAGGGCTGGGACATCGGCGTCGCGTTCGGCAAGTTCACGATCTCGCGCCGCTGACAGCGTTGGCGCAATCGGTTACGGTGGATGTTGCAGCGCGCCAGCCGGTTCGCGCGGAGTTCTGGTTGATGCATTCCGACATGCGGGCGGCGCCTTACAGCGACGGCGAAGAAATTGCCTCCAGCCTGATCCATGGCGTGGGCATCGTGCTCAGCATAGTCGGGTTAGCGACACTGATCGCGTTCGCCGCGCGCGCGGGTGATGCGCGTCACCTCGCCAGCGTCGGCGTGTACGGTGCAACCCTGATCCTTCTTTACACGGCGTCGACGCTGTACCACAGCGTTCCCGGCGAGCGCGTGAAGCCGGTGCTCCGCTTGCTCGATCATGCGGCGATATTCCTTTTGATTGCAGGTACCTATACGCCGTTCACCCTGATCAGCCTGCACGGCGCCTGGGGCTGGTCGCTGTTCGCGATCGTATGGACGCTCGCGTTCGCCGGCATTGCTCTGGAATTGCGCCGCGTGCGCCATCGCGGCGTGATGGCCGCCTTGTATGTCGGCATGGGTTGGGTCGGCCTTGTCGCGATCAAGCCATTGATGGCGAGCCTGCCCGCGGGCGGGCTGTGGTTGCTGTTCGGTGGCGGCGTCGCTTACACACTTGGCGTTCCGTTCTATCTGTGGAAACGACTGCCGTACAACCACGCGCTGTGGCACGCGTTCGT